>JAYVNR010000190.1:0-12964 GCA_043758305.1 Pedobacter sp.
CGGTTAAAGTTTCAGCAACTGGTGCAGTCTCTAATGGAAGAACTGACACATATGATTTGTCGTCTGCTTTCTTTTTGAATATTACAGTTCCGTCAACTAAAGCAAACAAAGTATGATCTTTTCCGATGCCTACGTTTTTGCCCGGATTATGCCTTGTGCCACGCTGGCGGACAATAATGTTCCCGGCAATAGCAGCCTGACCGCCAAATATCTTGATACCTAAACGTTTGCTATGCGATTCGCGGCCGTTTCTGGAACTACCGGCGCCTTTTTTGTGTGCCATTTTCTTTTATGTTTTTATCAGGAATACCCGATGGTTCAACAATCTTGTTCTTAGCCTGAGCTTTCGCCTTCAGCCTTTGCCTTTTACCTTAAAGGGTTATCCCTGTAATTTCAATTTTAGTGAACTGTTGGCGATGGCCATTTTTCTTTTTGTAGCCTTTTCTGCGCTTCTTTTTGAAAATGATTACTTTTTCACCTTTTAAATGAGACAGTATTTTAGCAGAAACCGAAGCGCCCTTAAGTGCATCTGCACCTATTTTAAAGTCGCTGCCTTTAGCCGCTAACAATACATTGTCAAATTCAATACTAGCGCCTTCTTCTCCCTGTAGCCTGTGTACAAAGATCTGCTGGTCTTTAGCAACTTTAAATTGCTGTCCGGCTATATTTACTATTGCGTACATTGTTTTGATTTATATTTTTTAAATGAGGTGCAAATATAGGATTTTATTTTTTCAAAGAAAACAGTAATTTTAAAGCATTTACTACTAAACCACAAGTCATGAAAATTCAATCCAGTTTATTGATACGATGCCTTTTTCTATTCTTATTATCTGTACCCGCAGCAGTTTCAGCGCAAAGCGAAGTTGGAGGATTTATTAAATCATCTCCCGCGGATGCTACAAAACTCGCTAATGCTTACTTAACTCCCCTATTTAAAGGCTTTGGAGTTGGGCTTAACTCAGGCTGGAACAATACTGCAAATGCGAAAAATTTGGGCAGGTTTGAGCTGCGCCTGATTTCTATATCGGGTGCTACGCCTTCCGAAATGGATAAAACATTTGATATCACTAAAATTGGGCTATCAAACAACATACGCCCTACAAACACCAGCCAAACCATTAGTCCATCTATAGCAGGGCCAGATGGTGGTATTTCTGTAGATATTTATAATGGTAGCCAAAAAGTAGAAACTGTTAGCCTTCCGGGTGGAGCGAGTCTTCCTGTAATACCCGCATTGAATATGTTCCAGGGAACTGTTGGGCTTATTAAAGGCATTGATATTTCCCTGCGCTTATTGCCAAAAATAAAAGTAGGCGATGTAGGGACTTTTAACCTGATTGGCGGAGGGCTTAAGTTAGAGCTCTTACCTTTAATTGCCGGCAAAACAGTTGGCAAATTGCTTCCCTTCGACCTAGCAGTTGCATTGGGCTACAACCAATTCAGCTATAAAAAAGATTTGGACGTAAAGCCCGAGAGCGGCGTTCAACCTAATGATGCTTCACAGGTTAAAGACTTCAGCACTCAAAAAATAGATGCGAAATTTTCGGGCTTAAATACAGAAGTAATTTTTTCAAAGAAGTTGGCAATATTTACCCCATTTGTTAGCGTAGGATATAACACATCAAAGACCGATGCTGGTTTGTTAGGTAACTATCCTGTCACTTCCGGAGTTAATTTAATAGGACAGAAAACCTATACAACCTTTACAAATCCAGTAAACATCAACCAAAAAGACATTAGCGGCTTCCGTGGGAATTTGGGCTTCCAACTGAACCTGGCGTTTCTGCGCTTGTACGCATCTTATAGCTTGGCAGAATATAATGCATTTAATGCAGGATTTGGTATAGGCATCGGGAAATAAGCATTAACAATCAAATATAAAGGCTCCCCAAAGGAGCCTTTTTTATGTATGGAAAATTTCAATATATACAGCCCTGTTGAACAAATCCATCATCCTCTTTTTGATGAAAAACTGATCAGTGTGTTCATTAAGCGGGACGATATGATCCATCCATTTATTTCCGGCAACAAATGGCGCAAATTAAAATACCTGCTCCAATCGGCTAAAATCCATAAAAAAACCCATTTAGTAACCTTTGGGGGAGCGTGGTCTAACCACTTGCTTGCAACCGCATGCGCTGCCGCAAAATTTGGGTTCCGTAGTACGGCATTTGTGCGTGGAGAAGAAATAAACAACCCTGTTATAAATCTGTGCAAAATATTTGGGATGGATCTTTTGTTTACCAGCCGTGAAAGCTATCGTGATAAAAAAGCCTTGTTCAAATCAAAATTTGCAAATGATAGTACTGCATTTTTTATTGACGAGGGAGGTGCCAGCATTGAAGCGGTAAGAGGTTGCGCTGAGCTGATCTATGAACTTACTGAAGATTATGATCATATTTTTTGCGCCTGTGGCACGGGCACAACTGCAGCCGGAATATTGAATGGCTTAAATTCTAAGAATCTGCAAACCCGATTGCATGCTGTAGCAGCATTAAAAAATGGTTCGTTCATCCTTGGAGAGATAGCAAAATTTTCTGCCGATTTACAAAACCTGAAAATGCATTTGGATTACCATTTTGGCGGGTATGCCAAAACCACCCCTCAATTACTGGAATTTATTAAAAATTTTTCTTCAGCAACTGGTATCCTTCTTGATCCGGTTTATACTGGCAAACTTATTTATGGATTCTTCGATTTAGCGAAAGAAGATTTTTTTACGCCTGGCGATAAAATCCTATTGGTCCACACCGGAGGTTTGATTGGCTTGCTTGGTAAAATATAGCAATTAGATTGCATAAAAAATTTAACAAAGCAAACTAAGCTGGTAAGTCTTTGTAGCTTTGAGAAACCAGTAAACTATGTATAAGCTATCAATCTCTCCACAAGAGGTACAAAAAACTTTAGAAAAACATATCCTGGCAGATGGTTTCGATCTCACCTTTGATCTTGAAAAAAGCAAAGGAGTTTATATTCACGATTCAAAATACAATCGCTCTTTATTAGATTTTTTTACCTGTTTTGCATCTGTGCCGATAGGATATAATCATCCCAAAATGCTGCAAGATGATGAATTCAAAAAAAGCCTGATGGATGCTGCATTGATAAACCCTTCAAATTCTGATATTTACACCACACAATATGCACAATTTGTAGAGACATTTTCGCAAATTGGAATCCCCTCCTATCTGCCACATGCTTTTTTTATTTCGGGCGGAGCTTTGGCAATTGAGAATGCACTGAAGGTAGCTATGGACTGGAAAGTGCAGCGAAATTTTGAAAAAGGCTATGCCAAAGAAATCGGCTTCAAAGTAATACATTTTGAACATGCCTTCCATGGCCGATCAGGATATACGATGAGCCTGACCAATACCCTCCCTGAAAAGACAAGGTATTATGCAAAGTTCGACTGGCCACGAATAGATATTCCAAGCATATCTTTTCCAATAACAGAAGCTTCGATGTATGAGCTACAGCAAAAAGAACAAGAGTCTATAAATCAGATAAAACAGGCTTTCAATGACAATAAGGATGATGTTTGCGCAATAATTGTTGAGCCAATACAATCTGAAGGGGGCGATAACCACGTGCGGCAAGAATTTTTAGAACAATTAAGGCTTTTAGCCGACGAAAACGAATGTTTCTTGATTTACGATGAAATACAAACTGGTGTTGGCCTAACCGGTAAATTTTGGTGCCATGAGCATTTTGGCAAAAACGCCCGGCCAGATATTATTGCTTTTGGTAAAAAAATGCAGGTTTGCGGCATATTGGTAGGCAATAAGGTTGACGAAATTGAAAACAATGTTTTTAAAGTATCATCCAGGATAAACTCAACCTGGGGTGGAAGTTTGGTTGATATGGTTAGGTCTACTAAAATAATGCAGATAATACAGGAAGATAAACTTGTGCAAAACGCTGAAAAAGTGGGCGATTATCTTCAACATGGCATTTCTAAATTAGCGGAAAAATTTCAGCAAATCAGCCAGGTACGTGGAAGAGGATTGCTTGTATCATTTGACTTACCAGACAAAGAAACCCGCAACAAATTTACAGCTAAAGGAATGGAAATGAACACCATGTTCCTTGGCTGTGGTGAGCGAAGCATCCGTTTTAGGCCAGCGTTGATAATACAGCCGGAACACATAGATGCAGGGCTTGAAACAATGGATAAAATATTGAAAGTTTTATAGTCTGACCCATGGTGCTCGAAGTTGCTGTGCTTGATATAATCCCGGGCTTACAAGAACAATTTGAAGCTAATTTTAAAATTGCTCAAAATATTATCAGTTCAATAGATGGGTACAGAGCACATCAGCTTCAGAAGTGCTTAGAAATATCAAACCGGTATATCCTGCTGGTGGAGTGGGAAACTTTAGAAGACCACACCATTGGATTTAGAAAATCGGAGAAATACGAAAAATGGAAAATATTGCTGCACCACTTTTATAGCCCGTTCCCACACGTTGAGCATTATGAATTGATCAGTAATAACCATATTTAAAATGCTTCATCAATATAAGTTAACTACTATCTGGACTGGCAATACAGGGCAGGGAACTTCCAGTTACCGATTATATGAAAGAAGCCATATTATTCGTATTAACAACAAAGTTGATATTGCATGTTCGTCTGATGCGGCATTTATAGGCGATACAACAAAATATAATCCCGAAGAATTGTTTCTAGCCTCGCTTTCGGCTTGCCATATGCTCCAATATTTGCATTTGTGCGCATCAAATGGTGTGGTTGTACTTGCCTATACAGATGAGGCAACTGCTACAATGGCAGAATCTACAGATGGCGGGGGGAAATTTACTGAGGCTGTACTATTTCCAAGGGTTATAGTTGCAAATGCATCAATGATAGCCAAAGCTGATGATCTACATAAAGAAGCTAACAGGTTATGTTTTATTGCCAATTCTGTAAACTTCCCTGTCAGGCATATCCCGGTTTGTAATACGGAACTATTTTAATTGAAATAAATCAGTTATGCCAAGCAACCTACGGCACGTAAATCCCTCGCCATATACGGCATTTATTGATTTGCCAAATTCCCTTCCCCTGGCATGGATTATTTCTAAAAATTCTGGCGAGGCAATGTAAGTTGCTCCTTCTTCCTTAGATTCAGGGTTATAGAATTGAGTTTTGTAGGCAAGAACAGCATCCATTTTTCTGGCCCAATATTCAGTAACATCTACAATAATGTCAGGCTTAATATATTGATCCTGAATGAAATGGAGCAATATAGGAGGACGATGGGCGATTTGCTCATTGCCCTCTAATGTGGTTACAATCTTGCTCAATCCTGCTAAGAACACTGAATCATACACCAGGCTTTCAGCTCTTCCATGGTCTGGGTGGCGATCATGGTAAGCATTCGTGATAACAATCTCAGGCTGATATTTGCGCACAGCTGATATAATCTTCAAACGGTTAGTTTCATTGTTCTCAAAAAAGCCGTCACGCATTTCAAGATTCTCCCTAACAGCCAGTCCCATTATTTTTGTTGCATCAGAAGCTTCTTGCGCTCTGGTTTCAACAGTTCCTCGAGTGCCAAGTTCGCCACGGGTAAGGTCAACAACCCCAACTTTCCTGCCCATGGCAATATGTTTTAAAATCGTGCCTGCGCAACCAAGTTCTGCATCGTCAGGATGTGCTGCAATAACCAGAATATCTAATTTCATGCTACAACCTCATTTAGTTCAATAAGCTGGCGTATGCGTTTTTTTATGCGCTCTGATCCAGGTTTGGTAAATGGATAAAAGAAATCTTCTACCTCTCCATTGCTATTGATCAAATATTTATGAAAATTCCATTTGGGAGAAGCGCTTCTCTTGCCGTTTGGCATTTTGCCCGAAAGAAATTTAAAAAGAGGATGGGCTTTTGAGCCACGAACATGGATTTTATCGAATACCTGATAGCGGATATGGAAATTGATTTTGCAGAACTTCATTATCGCGGAACCTTCCAATGGTTCTTGGCTGCCAAAATCATTTGATGGAAAAGCCAGGATTTCAAAGCCTTGATCAGCAAACTCATGCCTTAAATCTTCCAGGTCTTTTAATTGTGGCGTAAAACCACATTCAGAAGCTGTATTCACAATTAACAGCACTTTATCTCTGAATTCGCCTAAACTTACCGTTTCACCGTTTAAACGCTTAACGGTGAACTGGTAAATACTTTTATCGCTCATATCAATTATTCTGGTAATTATATCCTGCCGATTGGAGGATGATTTCAATATCACGTTGTTCTTCTGGGTCGTATTTTTCTTTCAGGTCGTGCCCGAAAACTCTGGCTGCTAATTGATAGCCAAATGCAGTTACGCCACCTTTAAGCTGCTTAACCATTTCATAGCTGCTATTTCCCGTTTCACGGTCAATAAGTTTTATTAATATCTCGCCTTGGTTAATAGAAAGGTCTTTTATTTTTTGATTGAATAAATCTTTTATCTCTTTTTCGCAATTTTTAACTAAAACTTTTTGTTCTCTTTTATTGCCGGTAATAGCTAAATCCTGCTGGAGCTTAGAATATTTATCGCGGGCTATAACAGCATATGGCAATACTTTCATCACATTATAACGCAAACGGTTAAATTGTGCACGCTGTGCAGGATCCCTGAAAATCCTATGCTCAAATATGCTTACATCGGCTAAGGGCAGCCATGGGATAAGCTCTCCATCAATCAAAGTAGCAGCAACTTTAATAGTATCATTTTTTCCCTTTGCATAGAGCTCATGTTTATCTTGGCTAAAAGCCTCAAGGCTTATTAAAAACAAACATAAAATTGCTATGGGCCTAAAATATTTCATACATTCGGTAAGCAAATCTACAGTAATTCGTTACTATTAATATTGAAAAGCATTGAATAGTAACCCTGTTCTATACATTTTATTATTACAGGCTTTACAAATATAAAATGAAAGATTTAGTTATAGACCGGGAAGCCGAAAACCAGGAAATACGCAAGCGATACCGTGCCTTATTAAGAGCATGTAAATCTACTTTGCAAAAAGGCGATAAGCATATGATACGCCGGGCCTTTGATATGGCATTGGAAAGCCATAAAGATATGCGCAGGAAATCTGGCGAACCTTATATTTACCACCCCATTGCTGTTGCTCAGATTGCGGCCGAAGAAATTGGTTTGGGCACCACTTCTATAGTTTGTGCATTACTGCACGATGTTGTTGAAGATACAGCTATTTCTTTAGATGATATAGAAAGAGAATTTGGCAAAAAGGTAGCCCGGATTATTGATGGCCTTACCAAAATTGCAGGCGTTTTTGATACCAACAGCTCCTTGCAGGCAGAAAATTTCAGGAAGATGCTGCTTACTTTGGCAGATGATGTGCGTGTTATACTTATTAAGTTGGCCGACAGGCTGCACAACATGCGCACTATGGATTATATGCCACGTGACAAGCAGTTGAAAATTTCTTCGGAAACGGTTTATCTATATGCGCCGCTTGCCCACCGTCTTGGGTTGTATGCCATGAAGTCTGAACTGGAAGATTTGTCCATGAAGTACATGGAATCTGAAACGTACAAGTTTATTGCCCATAAGCTGAATGAAAAAAAAGCCGAGCGTGAGCTTTATATTAAAAATTTTGTAGGCCCGATAAAAGATATTTTAAATGAACAGGAGCTTAACGCTTCGGTTTACGGCCGCTCCAAATCCATACATTCCATATGGAACAAAATGCGAAAGAAAAGCATTCCATTTGAGGAGGTTTACGACCTTTTTGCTATACGGATTATTTTAGACAGCCCGCCCGAAAATGAAAAGGCAGATTGTTGGAAATCTTATTCTATTGTTACAGATCTTTATCGCCCCAACCCCGATAGATTGCGTGACTGGGTATCATCTCCAAGGGCAAATGGCTATGAGTCTTTGCACACTACGGTTATGGGACCTAAAGGCCAATGGGTAGAAGTGCAAATACGTACGTTGCGCATGAATGAAATTGCCGAAAAGGGTTTTGCTGCACATTGGAAATACAAAGAATCATCTTCAGATAATGGATTAGATCAATGGATACAGAAAGTAAGGGATTTATTAAGCAACCCAGAATCTAATGCATTAGATTTTCTGGATGATTTTAAAATGAACCTTTTCTCAGACGAGATTTTCATTTTTACTCCAAAAGGTGCCTTAATGCAATTGCCAACTGATGCAACTGCGCTTGATTTTGCCTTTGAAATACATTCAGACCTGGGCGCAAGCTGTATCGGGGCCAAGGTTAACCATAAGCTGGTGCCATTATCTTACAAGCTTCAAAATGGCGACCAGGTAGAAATTATTACGTCCAGCAAACAATCTCCTAAAGAAGACTGGCTTAATTTTGTTGTTACTGCCAAGGCTAAGGCACGAATTAAATCTGCACTTAAAGAAGAAAAGCGCAAGGTAGCTGAAGAAGGAAAAGAGATTTTAGAACGCAAGCTCAAATCATTAAAAATCACATATAATACTGAAAATATCCATAAGCTTTCCCTTTTCTTCAAGCTCCATTCGTCTTTAGATTTATTTTACAATATCGCAAAAGGCAAAATCGATCTTAAAAACCTTAAAGAATTCCATGCATCAGAACGTGTTACTGAAAACCGCGGGCCAGAAAAAATTGAAACAGCGCAGGTTGAAGGCATTTTTAACCGTGTTAAAGCCAAAGACAGCGACACGTTGCTAATTGGGGAAGACTTGCAAAAAATAGATTACAAGCTGGCAAACTGTTGCAACCCTATTCCTGGAGATGATGTTTTTGGGTTCATAACAATTAATGATGGCATAAAAATCCATCGCACTAATTGCCCAAACGCTACCAAACTGCTTTCTAATTATGGCTACAGGGTTGTGAAAGCCAAATGGACAGCCCAAAAGCAATTAGCCTTTTTAACTGGATTGCGGATAACAGGAATTGATGATGTAGGACTGATAAATAAGCTTACAACGGTAATTTCTCATGATTTTAAAGTTAATATGCGCTCTATTACTGTTGACAGCAATGATGGTATTTTTGAAGGTTCACTAATGATTTATGTGAATGATACCCAGCACCTGGACAGTTTGATCAAGAAGTTAAAGCAGGTAAAAGGCGTTACATCAATTACCCGTTTTGATTCAGAGCCACAAAGTGTGGATAAGGCATCGTAACAAATAATCAACATTCTTATATTTTTGGGTAAATTTGAACGCCTTAACACCAATTATGCCTGCTGAAGAAACCATTGAGATGGTAAAAAAAATTTTCGAAGCGTATCTCGAAAATAAAAGCTTCCGTAAAACACCCGAACGCTTTGCTATTTTAGAAGAAATATATTCACGCACAGATCATTTTGATGTGGAGTCGTTATATATTCACATGAAAAATAAAAAATATCGTGTAAGCAGGGCAACAGTTTACAATACGCTCGAGCTATTGCTTTCCTGCGACTTGGTCACAAAACACCAATTTGGAAAAAACATGGCTCAGTTTGAGAAATCATACGGCTATAAGCAACATGATCATATTATTTGCATCGACTGTGGAAAGGTTGTTGAATTTTGCGACCCACGCATAGGGCAGATACAAAGCATGATGGGCGATCTTTTAAAGTTTGAAATTAAGCACCATTCTCTGAATATGTATGGCAATTGCAGCAAATTAAAGGCTGGCTTCTGCGATGCTTTTTCTAAAAACTAACAATGAAGGCAGATAAACCTTTGCTATCGAGACAAGCTTTTTGGGATGTTGATTTTGATAATATCGACTATCAGCATTATGCGAGGTTTGTTATTGAAAAAGTGATAGACAGAGGCACTTTCGACGACTTTATTGAACTAAGGAAATTTTACGGAGATAAAAAAATTAGAAAAGAAGTTGTGAACGCAAAGTGGCTGGGCGACAAAGAGATTTTTTTTTGTTGCACAATATTCAACTTACAGCCCCAAGAATTTAAATGCTATATAAAGAAACAGTTGAACCCCACACTTTGGGTTCACTGAGTAGCCTAATGGAAATGCCACAGCTAAATCAGTTTAGATTAGTTGGCGGAACGGCTTTATCCCTACTTTTAGGCCACAGAAAATCTATCGATCTCGATCTCTTTACCGATATGACTTTTGATCGCGAACAAATATTAAATTCTCTTGCCTCCAAATTTCAAGATTTTACCTTTATCCAAGAGAAGAGCTCTCGTTTATTATTCACAACTATTGATGATGTAAAAGTTGATTTCGTAAATACTTTCGAGAAATTTGCTTTCAGAGAGGTAGTAATAGAGGATATTAGGTTTGCCGCCACAAAAGACACAATCGCATTAAAATTAAATGCTATTTGTGGCCGGGGAGCGAAGAAAGGTTTTTGGGACTTATATGCATTAACGAAGAAATACTCTTTTGGAGAAATGTTTGGCTTCTATGAGGCGCATTACCCTAATAATTCTCTTATGATGGTGGTTAAATCTATACCCTATTTTGCTGAAGCCGAAAGCGATATAGATCCAATTAGCTTCGATGGCGTTACTTGGGAGACCATCAAGAAAAACATTTTAAAAAATTCAATACATATATTAACAACAAATAAATGGCTGTTGACATACTATTAGGCCTCCAGTGGGGCGATGAAGGAAAAGGGAAAATCGTTGACGTTTTAAGCCCAAATTATGATATGATCGCACGTTTCCAGGGCGGCCCTAACGCTGGCCACACCCTTGAATTCGATAATCAGAAATATGTGCTGAACACTATCCCATCTGGGATTTTCAATGAAAAAACCATGAACCTTATAGGAAATGGAGTTGTAATAGACCCCATCATCCTGAAAAGGGAGCTTGACAATTTAAAGAAAAATGGCTTTGACCCGATCAAGGCTAAAAAACTAGTGATTGCTCGGAAGGCACATCTTATTCTTCCCACCCATCAATTGCTTGATGCGGCATCTGAAAGCCGGATGGGCGATGGAAAAATTGGCTCCACATTAAAAGGCATCGGTCCTACTTATATGGATAAAACCGGCCGCAATGGTTTGCGTGTTGGCGATACTCAATTGCCGGATTTTAAAGCAAAATATCAAAAACTAGTAGATAAGCATAAGTCCATCTTATCCCATTACGGAGAGGTGCCAGACTTCTCTGAAAAAGAACAGGCATTTTTTGAAGCGATTGAGTTTCTAAAAACTATACCACAGGTAGATAGCGAACATTTTGTAAACCAATACATTAAAGATAGCAAAACTGTTTTAGCAGAAGGTGCGCAGGGAACAATGCTAGATGTTGACTTTGGCTCCTACCCTTTTGTAACCTCATCAAATACAACTGCTGCAGGTGCATGCACAGGCTTGGGCATTGCTCCAAAAAGCGTTGGCAATGTAGTAGGGATTTTTAAAGCTTATTGCACCAGAGTTGGCGGCGGCCCCTTCCCTACTGAATTATCTGATGAAACCGGCGAAGAGTTGCGCCGCATTGGCCATGAGTTTGGAGCTACAACCGGCAGGCCACGCCGTTGCGGATGGATTGATCTCCCAGCTTTAAAATATGCCATTATGCTTAATGGGGTTACCGAACTCGTTATGACAAAAGCAGATGTGCTAAGTGGATTTGATTCAATTTATGCCTGCACACATTACAGGCACGATGGCCAGGTGATTGATTACATGCCTTATGATATTTGCACCATACAGCCCGAGCCTGTTTACAAAAAAATTGCAGGATGGAAAGAAGATTTAACAGGAATAAAGTCTGTAAGCCAAATACCTGAAAATTTAATGTTGTATGTAAAGTACCTTGAGAGCGAGCTTGGCGTCCCAGTAAAATACTTATCAGTTGGGCCGGATAGATCCCAAACCCTTATTTTGAACTAGCTTGCAGCAATATGCTATGCAGTCAGAATTTAAATGTTTACTGAAGGATCATGCAGATTTTAAAATAAATGCGCTAAAATGGGCATCAACTTTTACAACAGCCTGTTATTTTGATTCAAACAATTTTCCAGACCCATATTCCGCATTTGATGTATTGATAGCTGCTGGCAGTGCAAATGAAGTGCTTGCAGATACAGAGATAGCTTTTGAAAAACTGCAGGCTTTTTTGGATGAAAACAAAAGCTGGGCAATAGGTTATCTGGGTTACGATTTAAAAAATGAGCTAGAATCCCTTACCTCATCAAATATTGATAACCTTAAGTTTCCAGCCCTATACTTCTTTATTCCGGAACACCTGATCCTGATAAAGGGCGAAGAAATACAAATCCTGTCAAATTCTCCTGAACAAATTGTGCGTGATATTGATTCACAACCTAAAACAGAAAGCATAAAGAGCTCCCCAGTAAAAATTAAAAGCCGATTTTCTCGACAGGAATATGTTGATACCGTTAAAAAACTGCAAAAACATATTTCACTGGGCGATATTTATGAGATAAATTTCTGTCAGGAGTTTTATTGCGAAGATGCCGGAATAAATCCACTAGAAACCTTTAGGGATTTAAACCATGCCTCTCCTACCCCTTTTGCGACTTTTTTTAAACTCGATGGCCGCTATATAATTTCTGCAACTCCGGAACGCTTTTTAAGCAAGCGTGGCAACAAACTGATTTCGCAGCCAATAAAAGGCACCGCACCCAGGGGAAATAGCCCGACCGAAGATAAAACGCTAAAGGAGCGCTTGGGAGCGGATGAGAAAGAACGTGCAGAAAATGTAATGATCGTAGATTTGGTGAGGAACGACCTTACAAAATGCGCCCTGCCGGGAACCGTGCGGGTTGAAGAGCTTTTTGGCATTTATAGTTTCGAGCAGGTACACCAAATGATTTCTACAGTGGTTTGTTCTGTTGCAGACAATCATCGTTTAACTGATATGGTAAAAGCAGCTTTCCCAATGGGATCAATGACCGGAGCTCCTAAAGTTAGTGCCATGAAGCTGATAGAAAATTATGAAAAAACCAAAAGAGGCGTATTTTCTGGTGCAGTAGGCTATTTTTCTCCAA
>JAYVNR010000191.1:0-4233 GCA_043758305.1 Pedobacter sp.
CCCGGGTTTTCTAAAATATTCCGCTGGATAACGCCCGGGACATAAACATCATAATAACCCTGCCCAATATATGATTTGAAAACCCTGTTTTTTGAAGCAACATCTTTAAGGCTTTTAAGATAATCTGCTTCGCTTTGAGCTTTCGGCAAATTAAGTGCAGCTTGTAGCCTTATTGCGTGCGGAACGGTTTGTTCAATCAACTCGTCTAAAGTAGATACGTTAATTGCGTGGAGCATTTTAGCAGTATCTGCCTCGTTTGGAGCAATGTGGCGGTTCTCGAATTTTTCCTGGTAATCTACATTCAGCATCATGGAAAGAGAGGGATTTTTTGTGCGCAAAGGTACATAAAGTAAGGAAATATTTTAAAGGCTGACGCTGAAAAGCTGGTGTTGGACAATAAAAAAGGATCAATAATTATATATTTGGCCATGATTAAATCCATGACAGGCTATGGGATTGCATCTGGAGATTTTGCACATGCAAAATATACGGTGGAATTAAAATCGCTTAACAGCAAATTTTTAGAATTATCCTTAAAACTTCCTAAATCATTTTCTGATAAAGAGCTGCATGTGCGCAACGAGTGCAGCAAACAGATTGAGCGTGGCAAGGTAAACGTTTCGCTTGTAGCCGAATACCCCGAAGCTGATGTCAAAACCGCTTCTATCAACCAGGATTTATTAAAAACATATTATAAACAATTGAGGGCTGCATCAGATGAGCTTGGCGATAGCGGCAGCAATTTGCTGCAAATGGCGCTCAACTTTCCGGATGTTATACGATATGAGGAGGATGCTGTATCTGAGGAAGAATGGAAGCAGTTATATGCCATTTTTATCGAAGCAATGGAAAATTTCCAAAAATTCCGCAGCGACGAGGGCAGGGTGCTTGAACAGGATTTGATATTAAGGATAAAAAATATATTAGGATCGCTGGTAGTTGTAGAAACGCATGACCCAAAACGGCTGCCACAAATACGTGAGCGCATCAATCAGGTTTTAGAGCAATTTGTAGGCAAAGAAAACATAGACGAAAACCGGTTTGAACAGGAACTGATTTTTTACATCGAAAAGTTAGACATTACAGAAGAAAAAATCAGGCTGAGAAGTCATTGTGATTATTTCTTGGAAACCCTTAAATCACCAGATGCCAACGGGAAGAAATTAGGTTTCATTTCGCAGGAAATTGGGCGTGAGATAAACACTCTCGGTTCCAAAGCTAATGATGCCCAAATACAGCAGGTGGTTATCGGCATGAAAGAAGAATTAGAAAAGATTAAAGAACAACTGTTAAACGTATTATAGTTGTGGGCTGAGAGTTGTGAGTTGCGAGAATGCCCACAATAGTTGCGGGGTTGATCGCAAATCCCCACAACCCACCCCACACAACCCACAACAAATATGAACGGCAAACTCATTATATTTTCAGCGCCATCCGGGGCAGGCAAAACTACCATTGTGCGGCATTTGCTAAATGCATTTCCTGATAAGCTTACATTTTCTGTTTCTGCCACAACCCGCCAGTCGCGTGGCACAGAGCGGCACGGGCAGGATTATTATTTTATTTCTAAAGAAGAGTTTTTGCACCGTATTGCCCAAAAAGAATTTGTAGAATTTGAAGAAGTCTACTCCGGCACTTTTTATGGCACATTGCGCTCTGAAATTGATAGGATATGGAAAACCGGCAAACATGTAGTTTTTGATATTGATGTGGAGGGAGGCATCCACCTTAAGAGGAAATTTGAAAAAGATGCCCTGGCGGTATTTGTTCAGCCGCCGTCGTTAGATGTGTTGATTGAACGCCTTCGCGGCAGGGGCACAGACAGCGAAATGAAACTGCGGGAGCGGATAAGAAAAGCGGAGAATGAACTCAATTACGCTGATAAGTTTGACGTAATCTTAAAAAACCATGATCTGGCCGAGGCTTGCGCTGAGGCTGAGCAGATGGTTAGAGAATTTTTAAACTTGTCCGAGCTCCCCAAGTCAGAGGATAAATAAAATGAACACGTTCGCTCTCATATCTTACGTCTCATATCTCACATCTGATAGATGAAGATCGGCCTTTTCTTTGGTTCTTTCAATCCCATCCATATCGGGCATCTGATTATTGCCAATTACATGGCAAACCACACGGAACTTGATCAGGTTTGGCTAATGGTTTCCCCCCACAATCCTTTAAAGAACAAAAGCGATTTGATCAATGCGTACGATCGGCTGGAAATGGCGAAGCTGGCTACAGAAGAAGCTGAAAATATCCGCGTAAGCGATATTGAATTTCGCTTGCCGCAGCCATCCTATACAATAGATACCCTCGCTCATCTAAAAGAAAAGTACCCCGAACATGTTTTTGCGCTCATTATGGGCTCAGATAATTTATCGTCGCTCAAAAAGTGGAAAAATTACGAAGTCATCCTTCGGGATTATCGGATTTTAGTTTATCCCCGCCCCGGCGATCTGGACAGCGAATTGAAAGAACATCCTGCCGTTACGCTTACCGATACGCCTTTGATGGAAATTTCGGCCACGTTTATTCGCAATGCGATAAAGGAAGGTAAAAGCGTGCAGTATTTTCTTCCGGATAAAGTGCTTAAGTTTATTTATAGCAAAAGCTTATATCGCTAATGAACAACGAAAAAACCATCCTCAAATTAAACCTGCCCACAGACCCACTTTGGGTTAAAAACGTAGTAGAAAGCAACATACAAGAACTGCTTACCGATCATGCCTATTGCGAGCAAAAAGCTGCCAGCAATGCCATAACGATTATCATACAAAACCCGAATATTTCTGAAATTGTGCAGGAAATGGCAATGCTGGTACAGGAAGAAATGGATCATTTTAAGCGGGTGCACGATATAATAATTGAACGGGGATTTGTGCTTGGAAAAGAGCGGAAAGACAACTATGTAAACGGATTAGCCAAATTTATGATGCCCGGCGGCGGCCGAAACCAGCAAATGGCAGAGCGGCTGCTATTTTCGGCAATGATTGAAGCCCGTAGCTGCGAACGGTTCAAAGTGCTTTCTGAAAATATAAATGATGCTCAGCTTTCTGATTTTTATTATGAGCTTATGGTTAGCGAAGCTGCCCATTATACCATGTTCCTCCGGCTTGCCCGTAAATATGCCACCGGAATTGACGTTGACAAACGCTGGCAAGAATTTTTAGGCTATGAGGGGGAATTAATTAAGAATTATGGAACTGCTGAGGCGATCCATGGTTGAAATTTTTTTCAAAACTGCACGTTTAGTGTAAATATGAACCTCAAAAAAACATTTTTATTAGCTACAGCGGCATGCGTATTATTTGTCGGTTGCGGCATTAATCATCAGCTTAATCAGGCTAAGGCACTTGAAAATTGCAAATTCGACATTCTCTCGGCAGATAGCGTTACCGTAGCAGGGGTTGATGTAAATAAGCTTAAAAATATATCATCTTTTGATTTAGCCAAAATGCCGGGCCTCGCGTTAGCTTTCTTAAGGCAGAACGTACCGCTTAGGGGGCGTGTAAATTTACAGATTACTAATCCTACCAGCAACGCGGCAGGTATTAATCAATTTGAATATAAGGTTTTAGTTAAGGGGCAGGAACTCGCAAACGGGTTTGTTAACCAAAAAGTATTTATAGCTTCAGGTGGAGGAGTTACTACGGTGCCTATCCGGATAAATGCCAATATCTACAGCTTGCTTTCGGATGGAAAAACTATTAAGGCAATTACTGATTTTATAAATACAGGAAATTCGGGAGATCCTGAGGTGAAGGGAGTTATCACCATAAAGATAAAGCCAACACTTGATGTTGGGGGCAAACAGGTACAATACCCGGGCTATATCAGTATTGATAAAGAAGTGTCAAGCAAAATATTAATGTAACTTATTTAAAATGCTCTACTCCCTTTTTAAATAGGGAATAGCTTAGGCTAATATAAAGAAGAAGTATTAGCACGATAAACGAAAAAAGAAATTTCAATATTCCCATAAAACCAAGTTTCGTGTAAGTTAAACTCCAAAATGAAAAGCAAATGAAACTGCTTGCTAATTTGGATGTATGACTCACCTGCACGCAACAGGTTTAATAGATCATGAAAAATTTTAATGAAATATTGCTTAAGCCCCAAATTGATTCAAGTGATGGTCTAAATGCTTTGAAAACATGTTGTTCCACTCATGTTTAGCCAGCTGCCCAAAAGAATGAGAAACCTTGTTATCGAAATAATTTTCGCCTAACTGTTGAG
>JAYVNR010000192.1:0-12737 GCA_043758305.1 Pedobacter sp.
GTAAATATTTCTGATTATAATGGCTCTACGGATGCTGTTTCATCAGGAAATGATAACAGCCGCATTGCAATTGTATATGCAACAGGCGAAATAACTGGCGGAGAAGGAGATGATGAAACAATAGGGTCCGAAAGGATCTCTAAAGCTCTTAGAAAAGTAAGGACTGACGATAAAGTAAAAGCGGTTATTTTACGGGTAAATTCTCCAGGAGGCAGCGCTCTTGCATCAGATGTAATATGGAGAGAAGTGATTTTGCTCAAAAAAGTTAAACCTGTTATTGTTTCAATGGGCGATGTTGCAGCATCTGGCGGATATTACATCTCTTGTGCTGCAGATTCCATTTTTGCCCAGCCTAATACAATTACAGGATCCATAGGTGTTTTTGGCATCATCCCAAACATGCAAAAGTTTTTCAACAATAAGCTTGGCATTACTTTCGACGGTGTTAAAACAGGCAAATACTCAGATCTTGGCAGCACGGTACGCCCGTTAACCGATGCTGAACGCCTAATTATCCAGAACGAGGTAAACCATATTTATAGCAGTTTTACGCAAAAGGTTGCTGCGGGACGCAAAAAAGAGCAGGCATATATAAATACAATCGGCCAGGGTCGGGTTTGGAGCGGTTCGCAAGCTTTGAGCAATGGCCTGGTTGACCGCCTTGGGAATATTAATGATGCTATACATTCCGCAGCCAAAATGGCAAAGCTAAACGATTATAAATTAGTAAGCTACCCTGCTGTTAAAACCCCCCTGCAGTCAATTTTTGGAGAGAGCGGAGATAATGTAAAAACCTATTTTGCTAAACTGCAGTTAGGCGAGCAATATACTTATTATCAACAGGTTAAAAATGCTTTATCATTCTCGGGAGTGCAAACAAGAATGCCATTTACTATATCTATAAAATAAGCTACAGTGTTTTCATAGAAGCTATTTGAAGCAATAAATGGAAAATAAAGCAATCGCACGCATGCTTCGCTTTTTAAGCCAGCTTATGGAACTGTATGACGAGAATACGTTCAAAGTGCGATCAATTTCTAATGCCGCCTTTAAAATTGATAAACTTCCTTACAAAATTGCTAAAAAGCAACTTGACGAAATAGAACAAATTGAGGGTGTAGGCAAAAGCACAGCAGAAAAAGTTTGGGAAATAATTCAAACTGGAAAAATCAAAGAGCTTGAAGAGCTTCTGGAAAAAACTCCGGCAGGCATAATCGAAATTATGTCTGTTAAAGGACTGGGACCTAAAAAAGTAAAAATTATCTGGGAAGACCTTGGCATTGAAAGCTTAGGCGAGCTATTATATGCCTGCAATGAAAACCGACTGATAGAAGCAAAAGGTTTTGGCCTAAAAACCCAGGAGGAAATAAAAAAAGCCATTGAGTTTAGAATGGCAAGCAGTGGCCGCTTTTTATATGCCCGCATAGAAGCCCTTGCAGAATCTCTGCTATCAGCATTAAAAACCTCTTATCAAACTGAATCAGTTTCAGCCACAGGCGAGTATAGAAGGCGGTGCGAGATTATTGATTCGTTAAGTTTTTTGGTTGCCGCAACGATGGATATCGAAAAAATAACTGCAATTCCCACACTTCAAATAACCAAAATAGAGTCGGATTATCTACAGGCTAAAACTGAAACAGGATTAAGTGTAACGATTGTTTTTTGTGAAGAAGAGAATTACGAATACCAGGTTATGATGCTCACAGGCAATGAGGATCATGTAAAAGAGGTTAATAAACGGCTTGGAAATGTTGCGGTAAAAGGCGATACTGAGGCACAGATATATAAAAAAGCCGGGCTTCCGTTTATAGAACCAGAATTGAGGGAAGGGTTAACAGAATTTGATCTTGCAGATTCCGGAAATTTCCCTGTTTTGATACAATATGATGACCTGAAAGGCACTTTACACAATCATAGTACTTGGAGCGATGGGATAAACACCCTCGAAAATATGGCCATCTTTTGCAGGAATGAGCTAGGCCTGGAATATTTAGGCATCTCAGACCACTCAAAATCCGCTTTTTATGCCAATGGCCTTACCCAAGAACGGGTTTTAGCCCAATTGCAGGAAATAGATTCATTAAACCTGCAGCTTGCACCGTTTAAAATATTTAAAGGGATAGAATCTGATATATTGTATGAAGGCGCTCTTGATTATCCGGATGAAATTCTAAAACTATTTGATTTTGTTGTAGCTTCGGTTCACTCAATCCTTCGCATGAGTGAAGAAAAAGCTACAGAGCGCCTTATTGCGGCTATAGAAAATCCCTATACAACTATCTTGGGCCACCCTTCAGGAAGGATGCTTTTGAGCCGTAGCGGTTATCCAGTTGATTATAAAAAAATTATTGATGCCTGTGCTGCAAATAATGTTGTGATAGAAATCAATTCAAACCCGTTGCGGCTGGATATAGACTGGAGATGGCATCAATATGCTGTGCAGCGAGGTGTTATGCTATCAGTTAACCCCGATGCGCACCGAAAAGAGGGTTTTTATGATATGAAGTATGGTGTGTTTATGGCACGGAAAGGCGGCTTGGCTTCACATAATTGCCTGAACTGTAAAACCGTAACAGAAATATCTGATTTTTTCGCCATTAAAAATTCAGCTCGAATAGCTTGAAAGACCCCGGGCATAAAATTTTAATCATTCGCTTTAGTTCCATAGGCGATATTGTGCTTACCACCCCAGTAATACGATGCCTGAAATTGCAACTACCACAGGCTGAGGTGCATTTTTTAACCAAAAAGGCATACCACCCAGTTTTAAAAGGCAACCCATATATTGATAAATTCCATTTATTGAGCCGTGATTTAAGCGATCTGATCACCGAGCTTAAGGTAGAAAAGTTTAGCTATATCATTGATTTGCACCATAACTTGCGCACCAAGAGAATTAAACTTAAGCTTGGGATAAAAGCTTTTTCCTACAATAAATTAAATGTACAAAAATGGCTTATGGTAAATTTTAAATTAAACCTGTTGCCCGATGTACATATAGTTGACCGCTATTTGCAAACGGCTAAAGCGCTAAATATCAGGAACGATGGCAAGGGATTAGATTATTTTTTCGAGAAAGAACATAGCCTCTCAGACATTTTACCTTCAGGATTTGAGCAATTTATTGCCATTGCCATTGGCGCACAACATTTTACTAAGCGGCTGCCTACCTACAAGTTTATAGAAATTTGCCGGCTTGCAAAAGTTCCTGTAGTACTGTTGGGTGGCCAAGACGATATTAAACGCGGTGAGGAAATTGCATTGGCATGCGATGATAGCATTTATAATGCCTGTGGCAAATTAACTCTTGATGAGTCTGCTTTTGTGATTAAAATGTCTCAACGGGTTATTAGCAATGATACAGGCTTAATGCATATTGCTGCTGCCTTTAATAAGCCTGTAACTTCGCTTTGGGGCAATACAATTCCCGAATTTGGGATGTACCCTTACTCTCCCGAACCCTCTTCCAAAATAATTGAAAACAAAGAGCTTAAATGCCGGCCGTGTTCAAAAATTGGGTATAAAAAATGCCCTCTAGGGCACTTTAAGTGTATGGAGGATTTAAATACCTCAGATATACTAGCTCCAGCACAGTTAGAACCCAAAAATGATTAGCATGCCCCCAATTTATATGAATAGTGCTTTGCTGGTTCCTTTTGTATATTTTTAGCAAGCAATTATGAAAAAGCTATTGATTATAAGGCACGCTAAATCTGATTGGAACGATCCCCATATGGCAGATTTTGACCGCCCGCTTAATGCTCGTGGCGAAGTAAATGCACCGGAGATGGCTGACAGGCTTCTTAAAAAAGGATTGAAGCCTCAACTTATTGTCAGCAGCCCTGCAAACCGGGCAATTAGCACAGCCATGCTCTTTAACAAAGTGCTTAAGCTTGGCAAAAAAAATATTATAAAAGAATCAAATATTTACGAAGCTTCCTCCTCCGACTTATTGAATATTATTGGAAGCTTTGATGATAAGTATGATTTTATTGCATTGGTAGGCCATAATCCAGGGCTTACAGATCTTGTATTAAAATTGTGCCACTGTGATATTTATAACATACCTACATGTGGCAATGTGCTGTTGGAATTTGATTTTAATGAGTGGAAAATGGTTAAGAAAACCCCGGGCAAAATCCTTTTTTATGATTACCCTAAACGCCCTGCTACAGAATTAACTAATCTTATACATCTTTCCCGGTAGAGAAATTACTATGCCCTGCATTTCTAAGCCCAAAATTGTAATTGCCAGCTTACTCTGTTGCATTGCAGTTTCAATGGCAATCTCGTCTATGCCTGCCTGAGATTTCAACTGTAAAAAATCAGTGATCTTTCGCTCATCTGCGCTCAGTTTTAAATTTAAGCTGATTTGCCGGGCTTCGGTTTTTGGCATATTTATCCAGCCTAATAAATACTCCAAATCTTTTATGCCCGAAATAAGATGGGCACGGTTAGTTTTTATAAGATAATTGCAGCCCGCAGAAAATTCATCATTTACGCTTCCGGGGAAAGCCAAAACATCCCGATTATATGAATTGGCAATTTCGGCTGTAATTAATGCCCCGCCTTTTAAGCTCGCTTCAACAACGATGGTTGCGTCTGCAAGTCCGGCAATAATGCGGTTTCGTTTAGGAAAGTTTTCTCTGTCTGGATTAGTCTTTGAAGCGTATTCGCTTAATAATCCTCCACTTTCTATCATCTTTTCGGCAATGCTTCGGTTTTGCGAAGGATAAATTCGGTCTAATCCATGCCCGAGAACACCTACTGTTGGAACATGGTATTTCAGGCAGGCTTTGTGTATAAGCGTGTCTATTCCGTATGCCAGCCCGCTAATTACTAACGCATCGTATTCAGCAAGTGCTTCAATAATATTATCGCAAATCCCCTTTCCATACGATGTTGCATTTCTGGTGCCTACAATGCTGATTATTCTTTTGCTATTTAAATTTGCGTTGCCTTTGTAATACAGCAATATCGGTGCGTCATAACAATTTTTAAGCCTTTGCGGATAGCTTTCATCTGTATAGAAAAGCGTATTTATTTTATACTTTTCAATAAATTCCATCTCAATATCTGCCCGCGAAAACCCTTCCTTATTTAAAATTGCTTCGGCCGACGATTTCCGTAGCCCGGCAACTTGTTTCAAATCAGATTTATTTGCCTCAAATACCGCTTGGGCACTGCCAAAATATTCTATAAGGCTGCGAGCTGTTACCACACCAATGCCATAGATGTTAGTTAGAGCTATTTGATGCAGGATAGACATGGTTTGAATATAGCCAAATTTATTGCGCTATATACATCACATATTTGGTTTCGAAATAATCTTCTACAAAATAGTTTGTGAGTGGTATTAGCGACGCCTTAAGCCCCGACTCAGCTATTTCGTCAGATAGATCGCCACCTTTAAGGTATAGAATGCCATTTTGTAGAGTATTTTTGGAATCCTTGGAAAATTTTCCGCGGATCCAGGGATAGAATTCGTTTAATCTTGTTACTGCACGGGATATTATAAAATCGAACTTCCCTTCAATTTGCTCTGCACGGGCGTGGCTCGCTTTAAGATTTTTTAAGCCAATTGCTTTAGAAACTTCATTTACAACCTTTATTTTCTTTCCTATAGAGTCTACAAGGTGGAAATTGGTTTCGGGAAAAAGTATGGCTAAAGGAATGCCTGGAAATCCTCCTCCAGTGCCTACATCAAGCACTTTCTCTCCCGGTAAAAATGATATGACCTTTGCAATGCCAAGAGAATGGAGAATATGGTGCAGGTAAAGGCTGTCTATATCTTTACGGGAAATAACATTTATTTGTGCATTCCAATCTCTGTAAAGGGCATCCAACTGATTGAACTGAATCTTTTGGTGTGCGGTTAAGCCCGGAAAATAGTGAAAAACAATATCAGAAGTCACTGCTTATGCTCTTCTTTTTCTTGCTCATTACATTAGACAATAAATCGCGGGCACGGAAAAGCTGAGCCTTAACAGTGCCTAAGGGCAAATCTAATTGCTGTGCTATTTCCTCGTAAGAGAGCTCATCGTAATAACGTAAAATAATGAGCGTACGATAACGGGATGGCAATTTATCTACAATAAGTTTTAGCTGCTCATTTTGCTGTTTCTTAATAGATGTTTCTTCGGGATTTAAGGTATCAGATTTTATTTGCAATGGCCTATCGTCGCCATCATCATCAACCATACTATTTATAGAAACTACATTAAGTTTTTTTTTGCGGATAAAATCAATGCAGTTATTGGTAGCAATGCGGTAAAGCCATGTGCTAAAAGCAAAATCTGGCTTATATTTTTCAATGTTCTCAAAGGCTTTCCCAAAAGTTTCAACAGTAAGGTCCATAGCGGTGTCCTTGTTGTTGACCATTTTTAGCGCCATAAAATAAATGGAATCTTTATAGCGCTGCATTAGTTCTGCATACGCTTTCTGGTCGCCCTCTTTAGCCCTTATAACCAATGAGATATCGTTTTTGGCGTTATCAGAAAAATTAGGGTTTATTTCCATTTAATGTTTTTCTTGAACAGAGATAAAATATTGATTGAGAGCATATAAAAATAATAAATAAAATCAAAGATGGGGTACCACCATCCAAGATCAGCACATCTTAGCTTTGTGAATATAGGCCAATATACCAGTAATTGAATACCAATCTTGATTAAAAAAAAGGCTGTAAGCAACCACCATTGCGCTTTTAGAAAGATGAGGCAGATAATACATATATAAAACAAAATAGCAGTTCCTGCTTGTACAGTCAACATTTGTTTATGAATTCGCCTATAAGCTGCCCCAGCTCCAATATGCCGCAATTTTTGTTTCACATAACTGTCTAAAGTTTCTTTAGGCTCGCTCCATATATAACTATCAGCATGAATTTCTATAACTGTATTTTCAGGATTGGCATTCTGGTTTACAAAAAGGTCATCATCGCCAGAGGCAATATGCATATGCGAAGCAAATCCTTTTCCTTTAAAAAAAAGTGATTTCTTATACGCAAGGTTGCGCCCTACGCCCATATATGGGTTGCCTGCTAAACTAAATGACAGGTAGTTAAGGGCAGTAAAAAACGTTTCAAAACGCACAAGCATATTTATAAACCCTTTGTGCTTTTTGTAAGGGGAATATCCAAGCACTATTTCTGTTCCATTGCCAAAATTGCGCTGCATCAAATTTAACCAGTTCACGCTTGCAGGCCGGCAATCAGCATCTGTAAATAAAAGATGTTCATTAGCCGAGGCTTTTATTCCAAGTGTTGCAGCAAACTTTTTTCCGTGCTTAAACCGCTCATGTTCTCTAATAGTAACTACTTTAAGCTTTGCAAATTTTTGAGAGAGTTCCCGCAAAAGCATTTCAGAATCATCAACAGAGCAGTCGTTAACTACAATAACTTCAAAATCCGAATAGTCTTGTTGTAATATATATGGAAGGTTCTTTTTTAAATTTTCTTCTTCATTACGGGCACATATTATTACAGAAATTGGATGGATTGGGTCATCAAAATTTTCGCTTGGCTTATATTTCCTAAGTTTTGAATGTATTACACTGGTAAAGTATAACTGAACAATCAAACATACCTGCAATAAAAGGATAGCTGATAAATACAAATAACTCAATGCCGGCGGGTTTATTTAAGAAATTGCAAATTTCTGATTTTTAAGCCAACATACAGCAACAATGGCAAAATAATTAAGCCTCAGGCATCTATTTTAAGTATTTTTGCGCTATAAATGAAATTTAAAATACAGGCTTCAGACACATTTTCTAAAGCACGGGCGGGAGAAATCACAACAGATCACGGCACTATAAAAACGCCAATCTTTATGCCTGTTGGCACAGCCGGAACTGTTAAGGCGGTGCACCAGCATGAACTTAAAGAAGATATTAAAGCTCAAATAATATTAGGGAATACCTACCACCTTTATTTACGCCCAGGCTTAAATACGCTGGAGGCAGCTGGGGGGCTCCATAAATTTATAGGCTGGGATAAGCCCATATTAACAGATAGTGGCGGTTATCAGGTATATTCTCTTACCGATGTCCGGAAAATTCGGGAAGAAGGCGTTACTTTCCAATCGCATATTGATGGTTCAAAACATTTATTTACGCCCGAAAGCGTAATGGATACTCAGCGGATTATTGGGGCTGATATTATTATGGCATTTGATGAATGCACGCCCTACCCCTGCGAATTTGGTTATGCCCGAAAATCTGTGGACATGACCCATCGCTGGTTAAAGCGCTGCTGCGAGCATTTTGACAATACAGAACCTAAGTATGGCTATTCCCAAACTTTATTCCCTATAGTTCAGGGTTCAACTTATAAAGATCTACGCATGCATTCAGCTGAAACTATTGCCTCATTTGAGCGGGAAGGCAATGCCATAGGCGGCCTATCTGTAGGCGAACCTGCTGAAGAAATGTATGCAATGACGGAGCTTGTCTGCGATATACTGCCAAAAGATAAGCCACGCTATTTAATGGGGGTTGGTACCCCGGTGAACATTCTTGAAAATATTGCGCTTGGCGTAGATATGTTTGATTGTGTAATGCCCACACGCAATGCAAGGAATGGCATGCTTTTTACCAGGAATGGCATTATCAATATCACAAATGTGAAATGGAAAAATGACTTCTCAGCAATAGATGAGGAAAGCGGCCTATATTCAGATAGAACTTATTCGAAAGCGTATCTTAGACATCTGCTGCATTCTAAAGAGATACTTGGAGCCCAAATCGCAACTCTGCATAACCTGCATTTTTACTTATGGCTTGTAAGCGAAGCCCGTGAAAAAATAATTGCCGGCGATTTTTATAATTGGAAAGCTAAAATGGCAATACAGCTTGCCCAGAGGTTATAATACTAAATATCAGGTGAATTGATAAAAATATTAGACTGGTATATCATAAAGAAATACCTTGGCACCTTCCTTTTTACCATGGCAATTTTTGCCGTAGTGATTGTCATTTTTGATATATCTGAAAAATTAGATGACTTTTTGGAGCATCATGCACCCCTCTCAAAAATAATTTTTCAATATTATGCTGGCCTGTTGCCATTTTACCTTAACATGCTGTCGCCGTTGATAAATTTTATTGCTGTTATATTCTTTACGGCAAAAATGGCCGATCAAACCGAAATAGTGCCCATACTAAGTGGCGGCATAAGTTTCAATCGCTTTTTATACCCATATTTCTTGTCCGCACTTGCAATTTTTGTGGTAACCCTTGTCTTTAATCTTTTCATCATCCCAAAAACCAATAAGCTTAAAATTGATTTCGAAAACGTTTATGTGGATCCTAAGAGCGATAATTCTAAAATGTACACACACATGCAACTAGATAAAAACACTTACATATACATAGAAAATTTTAACAATACCCTGAAAGTTGGCTATAAGTTTTCAATTGAAAAATTTAATGGCGACACGCTAAAAGAGAAATTAATGGCAGATAATATTGCATGGGATTCTATTAAACATGTATGGAGGTTGCAAAATTTTACAGTTAGAAAGATAGATGGATTAAAAGAAACCATGACATCGGGATCAATAAAAGACACCCTTCTGGATATGCAGCCAAGCAATTTTGAGCTTTATGATAACATTTACTCAGCAATGAGCATGGGCACATTAAATGAGAATATCCGCAAAGAAAAGTTAAGGGGAACAGGAACAATGGTGAATTTAGAACTTGAAAAATTTAAACGATATGTATATCCATTATCTGCATTTGTGCTCACTTTAATGGGGGTGGCTTTGTCATCACGTAAAGTCAGGGGGGGGATAGGCATATCTCTGGGAATTGGGATATTCTTAAGTTTTGCTTACATATTGTTCATCCAATTCTCTACAATGTTTGCCTTAAAAGGAGGATTATCTCCCATTATTGCAGTATTTATCCCCAATATAATATTTGGCACTTTGGGGATGTACCTTATAATTAAAGCTCCTAAATAAAAATGCCAAAGAAGATAAGCCGCAACATTATTGTGTTGCATGCCACGGTATTTGTTTGGGGCTTTACGGGAATTCTGGGCCAGTTGATATCTGTTTCTGCCACACACCTTGTATGGTATAGGGTATTAATTGCTTTTATTACCTTGTTTATTTATTTCAAGGCAAGCAAAACAGATATTAAGATTAAGCGCAATGCATTTCTAAAGCTTTTTTTTACGGGTGCGCTTGTGGCATTGCACTGGATCCTTTTTTTTCAATCCATAAAGCTCTCAACTGTATCTGTAGCATTGGTATGCCTCTCCTCCCTAACCTTATTTACGGCAATACTTGAGCCTCTTATAAATAGAACAAGCATTTCCAGGATACAGGTATTAACTGGCTTAGCAATAATTTGCGGCATCTACCTGATTTTTAAATTTGAAAGCCAGTACACTACGGGCATTGTTTCCGGGCTTATCTGCGCTTTATGTGCCAGTATTTTTTCAATAATAAACTCCAAGCAGGTAAAGAACAGGGCAGCCCCAATAATAAGTTTTTATGAGCTCATTGGCGCATGGGTTTGGATATCTATATACCTAATAGCTACAGGAAACTTTAATGCTTCCATGAAACTGCATGCATCAGATATTTTTTATCTTTTGCTTTTAGGAACCCTATGCACATCGGTAGCATATGTTGCAGGTGTATCAGTTATGAAAGAATTGTCTGCTTATAAAGTGGCTCTTATAACTAACCTTGAACCAGTCTATGGGATTATCCTGGCCTATATCTTTTTCGGAAATCAAGAAAAAATGACGACTGGTTTTTATGCGGGGGCAGCCATTGTGCTGGCTGCAATATTCTTATCGCCCTATCTTCAAATTCATTTAGAAAAGCGCAGGCTTCGTAAAGAAATACCTATAGGTTAGCAGGGTTTATTTTTTAGTTTTTTACACTAAGCAAAATTATTTCCTGGATAATTTAACTGAGCGAAATCAATACGCCGAGATTTCTGAAACAATAACAAAAGTTCACTTTTTTAGATCTTGTCTTACAAGCATGTTCCATTAAAACCCGAGGGTGGGGGCGAAGCTGCCAATATTAATTCTATTATAAATTTTTAGTGGTGAGTAATCAGTAGAGTTAATAGGTAATATCGGATCTCTCATATCAGTATTTAACAAGATAAATTACGTTTAGATAAAAACTATATTAATCACATTCATTTCCAAATAATACTGCCGATCAGGTTCTAATGTTATAAATTAGTTGAATAGATACGATGGTGAGCAAAATTTAAGTTATTAATATGACCAATCCTAAAAGTCCTATAAAAACGATTTTTTAAACGATAAATAGACTGTTTTATATTAAAAAATTACTTATCAATCAAAAAAAAATTATTTATAAATAACTGTAATAGAATGTACTAATTACATCTATATAAATTATAACTACCATATCTACACTCTTTTAACCATACCTAAAACTAACTTTTTTAGCTTCGCATGTTAAATCAATATATTTACTCTAAAAAACATCTGTTAATCAGATGTTTTATGCTATTTATTTTAACTATAAGTTCATATAATAGTTTCTGTCAGATTTTTGATGCCCAACAAAATCCTCCGGCAGTAAAATGGAATCAAATAAACACAGAGCACTTCGATATCCTCTACCCTGCCGGGATGGAATCTGAAGCACAGCGCATGGCAAATAGTGTAAATACCATTATAAAAAATGTTGCCTATTCGTATAACAAACAACCCAGAAAGATATCTATCCTTCTGCAAAATCAGGGCACAACAACTAATGGGTTTGTACAGCTTGCTCCACGCAGATCCGAATTTTTCACTACTCCATCTCAGGAATTTGACTATCAGGACTGGCTGAACAGCCTTGCTGTACATGAGCTAAGGCACGTTGTACAATTTGATAAACTCACAGGGAAACTAAGTGCACCCTTTTTTGAAGAGCTCGGATTGGCGATTTTTGGCATAACATTGCCCCCTTGGTTTTATGAAGGCGATGCAGTTGTAACAGAAACTGCACTCACAAATGCGGGCAGAGGGAGGCTGCCAGAATTCGATTTAGCATTACGCTCAAATACACTAAGTGGCAAATAATACAGTTATTCTAAAAACTACCTTGGTTCTGTTAAGGATTTTACACCGGGCTATTATCAGCTCGGTTATTATATGGTTGCTAAGCTAAGAAGAGACAATGGCGCCAACATTCTGGATAGCGTTCTTACCCGCATTTCGCTCAACCCCTTGCGGCCATACAGCCTCAGCAATTCGTTGAAAAAATTTGCTGGAACAACTACCCGGCAATTGCACAATTCAACTATAAACGAACTCAAACTGAAATGGGAGCAGCAACTTAAGGATGCCAATCCTGCTGAATATCCTGCCTTAAACAAACGAAAAGATACTGCGCCAATAAATTATGTTATGCCGGCATCTATTTCTAGAGATGAAATTATTGCATTAAAGCATGGCAGGGGCATTGCGCCTGTTTTTATAAAAATTGATAAGCATGGGCATGAGCAGAATATTTTGAAGATAGGTTATCAGGAGGAAGAATACTTTAGATATGCTGCAGGGAAATTGGTTTGGGATGAATCCCGGGTTGATTTGCGATACCACAAACGATCTTTCAATGTAATTAATATTTACAGCCTTCAAACTAAAACATATAAGCAGCTAACCCACCATACCCGAATGTTTGCCCCTTCCCTATCTGAAGATGGGAAATATATTATAGCTGTTGACGTATCTTATGAAAACC
>JAYVNR010000193.1:0-32892 GCA_043758305.1 Pedobacter sp.
TTTAAGCTGCGGTTATCAGCAATTTTAATCTGATCTTCTTTTTTAGGATCTTTATCAGGCATAAACATGTCCATTGCCTGAGGCTTAGCTAAGGTAGTAGTTAGCATAAAGAAGGTTATAAGAAGGAAAGCAAGGTCAACCATAGCAGTTAAATCTACACGGGTTGATTGTTTTTTGCTTCGTACTTTTCCGCCTTTATGGCCGCCGCCACCGCCGCCGGTATTTAATTCTGCCATTTTATTAAGCTTTAAATTTTATTACTTTTTGTCTGCAACACGCAAAGATGTTATAAGGCTGAATTTGTTCATATTCTGAGCCTGAAGCATGTCAATGATTTTTTTGATAGTTGGGTATTCTTCTCTTTGATCGCCTTTTATGCTAACACGCATATCAGAACCGCTTATTTGCTTTGTTGCAATACGAGCCTGATAAATCCATTGGTGCAGTTCTGATGGCTGATTAGTTGTTTTAACTGAATCGGTTGGAATGCCTGGCTGACCAACTTTTATCCGTTGTGTAGCATCCATAGCTATAATCTGCTTTAATTGCCCAATTGGCACACCGAAAGACTCCATTAAAGAGAACCGCTTTTTTTCTTCATTAGTAAATGGTATTTTATAAATCCCACTCATATTTTCAAGCAATTTAACCCTCACATTTTGATCCTTTATACCAAAAAATACTTTTTTCTGGCCTATAGTGATGGTACCTATACCTGCATCCGGTTGCTTGATAGTAACTGTTGATGCAGGGGTATCAACTGGAAGTGGTTCCGGTTGGCGTGCTGTGGCAGTTAATATAAAGAAAGTAAGCAACAAAAACGCAACATCGCACATAGCTGTCATATCTATAGCTGTGCTTTTACGTGCAATTTTTACTCTTGGCATAAAATGATTTCTTTAATATCTGTTAGATGAAACAATAGCGGCTTTTCCATATGCCGCTATGATTTTTTTTAATGCTTATGTGTACTGGCGTAAGTTTGTACAATTGAGAAGCCTGCTTCATCGATAGAATACGTAAGCTTATCTATTTTAGATGTAAACACATTGTACATAATAATTGCTAAAGCAGATGTAGAAATACCTGTTGCTGTATTGATCAATGCTTCAGAGATACCATTTGCCAGAGCAGCCTGATCTGGAGAACCTGCACTTGACAAAGCCGAGAATGCTTTGATCATACCTGTTACAGTACCTAATAAACCCATTAAAGTTCCTACAGATACCAAGGTTGCAATTACAGTAAGGTTTTGCTCAAGCATTGGCATTTCTAAAGCGGTAGCTTCTTCGATATCTTTCTGGATAGCAAGGCATTTTTGCTCAGTGTCCATTTTAGCCTCAACTTCCATTTCCTTGTATTTCTTTAAGCCCGACTTGATCACATTAGCAACAGATCCTTTTTGCTTGTCGCATTCTACCATGGCTGCGTCAATGTTCCCAGCGCTTAAAAAGCCCTGAACCTTTTTCACAAAAGAATCTACGTTGCCAGTTCCTGATGCTTTGTTGATGACAAGGAAGCGCTCAAATGAAAATACTATTACCATTAATAACATACCAATAAGCACTGGTACAATGAAACCGCCTTTATAAACCATACCAAAATAGTTACCGGGAAGTGGGTGTCCGGTTTCAGAATCGCCGCCTTCAAAATTTGCAGAATTGCCCATTACAAATTTCCACAACAGGAAGCCTATAAGGATACAGATAACGATAGATAAACTTGCAAAAATGCCTGAACCCGAGCTTTCTTTTTTCGCTGTAGTTGGTTTTGGTGCGGTTGTGGTTGCCATTTTTTTGAAATTTTTAGTTTTGTTTTAAATTTTGAGTAATTAATATGTTGATTAGTTGGGTTACGTTTTAGCAAGTTAACACGGGCAAACAATTCTTGTAATCTCCCGAATTAATAAATTTCTTTTCGATGTTCAATAATATTCCTGTTACCTAAAAGTCCATTATCCAGCAGCTCAATAAACAGTAATAATGTTTGAAAAAGAATTGCCTCTATAAGTGACAATTCTTTACAATGAAAAACATTTTTTTTTTGATATACAAGGGAAAGGCAAAAAAAACTGTTAAAAAGTATTATCCGCCCGCCTTTTTGACTTTATATCCTTCAGCCTGCAATAGAATAATGACTTTATCCCTAAAATCTCCCTGCACAATAATCTCCTGATTTTTAACTGAACCACCTACACCACATTTCTGTTTTAATTTTTTTCCTAATACTTCCAAATCAGCAATACTGCCAACAAACCCGGTTATTAAAGTAACAGCTTTGCCTCCACGCTGCTTTTTGTCTAAATGTACGCGTAAATCCTGCCGTTTTGGATCGATTTGCAAATGCTCGTATTCAGCAAAAGATTCATATTGATGATCTGGGTTGGTAGAGAATACAATGCCCTCGAAACTATTTAATTTTTTTGAACGCTTGTCGTTCATTGCTTTATCCTTTTGAATGTTATTTCTACTCTGCGGTTTAGCTTGCGGCCGTTATCAGAATTGTTTTCTGCAGCAGGTACCAGATAGGCTTTCTCTATAATTCCAAATGGGATATTATCGGGATGCAATTTTTGAAAAGCATCAATAACAGCCTGATTTCTGCGTTTAGACAAAGCATAATTATATTCAAGGCTACCTAAACTGTCTGTATGGCCACTTATGTACATATTATATTTTGTTTTTATCCGGTCGAACACTGTTAAAGCCATGTTTATTTTTCCAATTTCTGAAGAAAGAATTTCTGATTTATCAAAATCAAAATAAATAACCGCATCTCTTAATTGAACTGAATCTGGCAGTATGTCTTCAAGTTTTTTGCCTTGCAGCAACAGGTTTGGATCAATTATTCCGCTAAATTCCGGATATGGTACAAATCCCGGCTGTAAAGAATCACGTTTAGCGGTAAGGCTGTGGTCTTCAACAAAAACGCCAGAATCATAGATATTATCCGATACATCGGCTATAACAATTTTTAGATGATATTTTTTATACGGCTCAACATAAGCCTGTGCGGTAAGCTTTTTTGTTATGCCATCATATTTAAGATTTCTGTATAAGGCGGGATCTAATTTTTTGGCCAAACTTTGATCTGGCAAAATTTCTGTTCTATCCATGCCTTCATCCGCCGAAGCACTGAATATCTTCTTTATGCCATGCCATATGCTCCCAAAGAAGGAGCGCTGCACTTTTTTGCCCGCAGCTATAGCTTGCCGTTTAATTGTAACCTGCGAAAAAGGATTATTATCAATGTAATAAATAAAATCAGATTTTGAATTTATGGTATTGATACTAACCGGAATGGCTTTTCCCGGAACGATAGCAATGTTCCTGGAAGATGTTCCATCGGAGATGAAAAAGGCAAAAATATCATTGAATGCACTTCCTACATATTCGGGGTATTCGTCAGAACCAAACTGATAATTAAACTGGATGCTATTAGCCATCGGCACAAAATCAAATTCTACATAGCTAATATCGTACAACCTTTCTTTCAAAAGTTTAGAGAGCTGTTCGTCAGTTTCGGGCTCGCTCATGTTGCCCAATGCAGTAGACTGGTTATAACTATTGTTGAAGCCAGATATATTGAAAACATTACCGGAGGAAAGCACCAATCCTCTTTGTAACTGAAGCACATTTCCAGTAGAGGTGAAGGTTGCTTGCGAAATTGGGCTGCCATGATGTGAAATATTTCCAACAACTACTCCCTGCCCGGCAAGATTTGATTTAATCCAGGTATCAATATTGGCAGATGTAATACGTATTTGAGCTCCACAAAACTGGGCAGAAAGGCCAATAAGAAAACTAAAAAGCATGAACCTTTTCATACGGAGAGCGTAAATATTATAAACTGGTTAGATTATTTAATAAAGTTATACTAAATATACGGGGTTTGAAAATCAGCCATTTCTTTAAATGGCTTCTTAATTGCTAAACAAGTACATTTAAATTTAAGTGCTTTATGCCAATAGTTATTTTCTCCCCCATTGCACTAGGTTCCCCATCCAGGTGTACCGGGCCCGATTGCTCCCTTACAATTTCAATGTTTTTTCCCTGTATTATCTCTACATATTTAGATTTATCAGCAGTGTTGCTAAACATATGATAACCCATTAAAGGCAATTGATAAAGTGGGAATGGTTTTATAATGCAAACATCCAGCAAACCATCTGTTAGCGATGCATTAGGGGCTATATGGGCATTATTGCCATATTGCGATGAGTTGGCGATGCTTAGCATAAATGCTTCGTGCTCATACGTTTTCCCATCTACTGTAATAATATAGTTTTGAGGCTTATATTTAGAGATTTCGGCAAACGTAGTTTTAACATATCCTTTTAAGCCCCTTGTTTTTAAATCTGCAAATTGCGCACTGATATGTGCATCAAAGCCCATGCCCGCTATATTGAAAAAATCTCTTTCGTTAAATACAGCAGTATCAATTTGTGATGAATTTAATCGGTTTAATGCCAGTATAGCATCCTCTGGCAGAAGAGGTATGCCCATAGAACGTGCCAGGCCATTGCCAGACCCACATGGTATTATTCCTAAAAGTTTGTTTGTGCCTGCTAAAATTGTTGCAATTTCGTTTATAGTGCCATCGCCGCCTACAGCAACAATTATATCAACTTCCGATATTATAGCTTCCTTGGCTGCCTGTTGGGCGTGACCGGAATATTCAGTAAATACAAAATTAGCCGTAAACTTATTTTTGTCTAAATATTTATCCGCCTCCTTTGGAAATGCTTGTTTCTTTTTTCCTCCAGAAATAGGGTTAACAATAAATAGGATGTTTTTTTTCAATTCAAAATATCAAGCGGGCAAAATAATCTTAAATTTTCCATGATTTAAAAAATTTTGTACTTTCGCCTTGCGAATAAGTGGATTGATTTGAATTGATTGCAACCACGTTAAAAAATTGCTAAAAACAATGCTTTACCGCAATCAGTGCTTTCTGCAATCTCACCTTCGCTTAACAGAAAATTTTAATTTTTTTATTAAGCATTATGCCATATTTATTCACTTCAGAGTCGGTATCCGAAGGACATCCCGACAAAGTTTCAGACCAGATTTCTGACGCATTAATTGATAACTTTTTAGCTTGGGATGCAGATTCTAAAGTAGCCTGCGAAACATTGGTTACTACGGGATTGGTAGTTTTAGCAGGTGAAGTTAAATCAAAAACCTACCTTGATGTTCAAAAAATCGCAAGGGAAGTTATCCGTAAAATAGGATACACCAAATCAGAATACATGTTTGAAGCAGATTCATGCGGGATTATTTCTGCTATACATGAACAATCTGCAGATATCAACCAGGGTGTTGACCGCCAGGAAAAACAAGAGCAAGGTGCAGGCGACCAAGGTATGATGTTTGGCTACGCCAGCAACGAAACAGATAACTATATGCCTCTGGCATTGGATCTGGCACATAAAATATTGCTAGAACTTGCAGTGCTTCGTCGGGAGAACAAAGAAATAGCTTATTTGCGCCCGGACGCAAAATCGCAGGTTACCATTGAATATAGTGATGACCATAAGCCTATCCGCATTGAAGCGATAGTAGTTTCTACCCAGCATGATGATTTTGCTGAAGAAAAAGCGATGCAGAAAAAAATCCAGGATGATATTGTTTCAATCCTTATCCCACGCATCAAGAGCCAGCTTAAACCAGAACTTCAGGCATTATTTACAGACAGCATTAAATATCATATTAACCCTACAGGAAAATTTGTTATTGGTGGCCCGCACGGCGATACCGGATTAACAGGGCGTAAAATAATTGTAGATACCTACGGTGGCAAAGGCGCTCATGGCGGTGGCGCATTCTCAGGAAAAGACCCATCAAAAGTTGACCGTTCGGCTGCATATGCAACCCGCCACATCGCCAAAAATCTGGTTGCTGCTGGTGTTGCAGATGAAATTCTGGTGCAAGTATCCTACGCAATTGGGGTGAAAGACCCAATGGGTGTGTTTGTAACCACAAACGGAACTTCGAAAGTTAACTTTACAGATGGCGAAATTGCTACCAAAGTACTGGAGATATTCAACCTTACTCCTTATGGCATTGAAACCCAGCTGAAACTTCGTAATCCAATTTACGCTGAAACAGCAGCTTACGGTCACATGGGCCGCGAAACTCAAACTGTTACCAAAACATTTGAAGGTGCAAATGGCGAGACCAAAACAGTAGAGGTAGAGCTATTTACCTGGGAGAAGCTTGATTTTGTAGACAAAATAAAAGCAGCTTTTAATATTGCTTAAAGCAGTATTTTAAAAAAGCCTTCTGCATTTTGTAGAGGCTTTTTTTATTTTAGGGGCATTCCATCTTTCCTAACCAAATATCCTAATGACAGATAATGAAATCAATCCATGGAAAATCCTATCAAGCGAGGTGAAATATGATAATCCATGGATCAATGTTACAGAGCACCAGGTTATAAACCCAAGGGGTGGAAAGGGGATTTATGGAAAAGTGCACTACAAAAATCTGGCTATCGGCATAATCCCTTTAGATGATGATATGAATATATGGCTTGTAGGCCAGTATCGTTTTGTGTTGAACCAATATAGCTGGGAAATACCAGAAGGTGGCGGAAAATTCGATGTTGAGCCTGTTGAATCCGCCAAGCGGGAACTTCGGGAAGAAACAGGGCTTATAGCTTCGAAATGGACGGAAATACAGCGGATGCATTTATCTAATTCTGTTGGAGACGAACATGCAATAATTTTCCTTGCGCAAGCCCTCACTTTAGGCGCCGCGGAACCAGAAGAGACCGAAGATTTGAGAATTAAAAAGATCCCGTTTCAGAAAGCCTACCAAATGGTGCTGGATGGCACTATTACAGATTCGATGGCTGTAGCCGGAATTTTAAAAGTAAAATTGCTGATGTTAGAAGGTAAATTGCTGTGAGAATTAAACTCATCGGATATTGTATAGGAATATTCTGGCTTCAAAGCTGCAAATTATCATCGCAAGCATCATTAGACGATGCATTTTCTGCTATCGATAAAAAAGTGTGGCAATACCGTACGCATACTTTTGCCAACAACCTTGCCTATTTCACTTCGGATAATGCCTCGGTAAGCAATAATACTCTTGCCCTAAAGCTTACCACAGATGCCCGTGGAGGGAAAAAATTAACAGCTGCAGAAATCCGCACCAAAAAAAAATATACGTATGGCCGTTTCTCATGCCAAATGAAAGCCGCCGAAGGTAGTGGAATAATTACTTCTTTCTTTTTATATGATTCTGAGACTCTGAACCATCCTGAAATAGATATTGAAATAACAGGAAAAGATCCAGGCATAGCAAATTTAGCATATTGGTCTCAAGGCAAAAGTATTTCTAAAGATGTAGATTTAGGCTTCAAGGCTTCTGAAGCTTTTCATGAGTATGTTATTACATGGCTTCCGGGTAAAATAATATGGGAAATTGATGGGAAAGTAGTGCATCAGGCAGAGGGAGATATCCCCAAAAAACCAATGCAATTGCTGTTAAATATCTGGGCATCTAAGCCAAACGGCTGGGCTGGCCAGTTAAACCCAACAATTTTGCCAAAACAGGCGGAATGGAGAACCGTAAAAATTTTTAAAAGAACTTTATAGTCGCTATGCGCAAACTGGCAGGATATATTTTAACTCCTATCCACTATTTAGCCTTTGGGTTGGTATTGATAATTTTTCAACCTATACAATGGTTTTGCCTTAAATGGGGCGGCTATTTGGCGCACAAAAAATCTGTCGATTTACTGAATTTATTCCTTACAAGCACGTATTATATTCTGGGCACAAGAATTACTTTCCTCAATAATTTCGAGCTGCCCGGAAACCGGCCGATAATATTTGTTTCTAATCACCAAAGCATGTATGATATTCCTCCGCTTATTTGGCACCTGAGAGAATATCATGCTAAATTTATTTCAAAAATAGAACTGACTAAGGGCATACCGAGCATTTCTTTCAATCTTAAATATGGTGGCGGCGCCAATATCGATCGCAAAGATAGCAAGCAGGCAATAGCCGAAATAATAGGGCTTGCAAAGCGCATGAAAGAAAATTGCTGGTCTACTGTAATTTTTCCGGAAGGCACACGATCTAAAAATGGCGAGTTAAAGCCCTTTGCTGTGGGAGGCATTGCCACTTTATTGAAAAAGGTTCCCGAAGCTTTAGTTGTTCCAATTGCTATTTCCGGATCGTGGAAAATGACACGTTATGGAACCTTCCCACTAAGCGTTGGGGAGAAACTAACTTTTACTGTATTAGATGTTATTGAGCCGAAAGATAAACCGGTAGAAGAAGTAATGGCAATGACAGAAAACCACATCAGAAAATCTCTTGGCAATTGAGAGATCAGCTATTTTTATTTTCAATCAGCTTGAAAAAATAATCCCGGTAGGTATCTCCTATTGGAATAATCTTATCGCCCATCAAAATCCTGCTGCGCTCTATGCTCTCTATCTTATCCAATGCTACTATGTACGATTTGTGAACGCGGATAAACCTCCCGGCAGGCAGCACTTCTTCCATTTTTTTCATGTTTTGCAAGGTTATAACCCTTTCTGAAGAAGTAAATATTGAAATGTAATCTTTTAAGCCTTCTATGTACAGAATCTCATCAAGATAAATCTTCTGGATTTTGTGTTCTGTTTTAATGAAAATAAAATTATGCGGAGCTTGTACAACTGGATCTGGCAGCGGCTTTGCCAGGCTTTTTTCGTGCTGAACTTTTTGCGCAGCCTTATAAAACCTGTCGAACGCAATAGGTTTTAATAAATAATCAACCACATCGAGTTCATACCCATCAAGCGCATATTGAGGGTAAGCTGTGGTTAAAATAACGTCGCATTTTCTGTCTATTATTTTTAAAAACTGTATGCCTGTGAGTTCTGGCATTTGCACATCCAAAAACACTAAATCAGCCACTCCTTCCTGTACCTGTGCAAGCGCTTCAAAAGCACTGGTTGTAGCATTGATCAATTGCAGAAAAGGGACTTTAGCAATATAATCAGTTAAAATATCAAGCGCTAAAGGTTCATCATCAACAACAATGCAGCGTATCATGTTATAAATCTAAAAATAATTCGCAGGTATAGTTCAAGGGCTGGTCATCAATTTCTAGTTTGTATTTGTCGGGGTATAATAGATCAAGCCGCCTTTTTACGTTATGAAACCCTATGCCTCCTGTTTCATCTTTATTCTGCAGGTTTTTCTTGTTCGCTACTTTAAAAATCAGTTTATTGTTTTCTATGCAGATTTTTATTTCAACCGGGTTTTTTGCATCATTGACTACACCGTGCTTAAAGGCATTCTCTACAAAAGGTATTAAGATTAATGGCACAATAGTTTCTCCCTTATCTTCACATTCTACATTAAAATTTACAAATGCCGTATCCTTATAACGTATTTTCTGTAATTCGATGTAATTTTCGAGATATCGGATTTCCTTTTCAAGATCAACCTTGGCATCGTTGCTTTCATATAGCATGTACCGCATTATTTCGGCAAGCTTTAAAATAGCTTCGGGTGTCTTCTCGGCCCGCTGATAAGCCAGCGAATAAATATTATTGAGAGAATTAAGCAGAAAATGAGGATTGATCTGCGATTTAAGGAAGGCCAATTCGGCAGTTAACTTTTCATTCTCTAAATTCTTTCTTGATTTTTGATTCACAAACCAATCGATACTAAACCTCAAAGCAGTGCTTAGCAGGATAAAAAAAGTACTTGTAAATATGGCACCGACGTAATACCCTAAAAAGGAGTTGTTCATTTGCCTTTCCCGAGCCCCATTTAACACAATATCCTTAAATAGATATGCCAAGCCGGATTTTACCAGCCCGGAAATAAGGATAAGACCTAAAATATTTATAGCAAGTGTTTTATAATGCTGATTGACCAGGAAGCGTGGAAGGATATATAAGTAGTTTATATAGAAAATGCCAATATTTAATATTCCGAAGTATACAAAAACAACTACATTTTCATATTTGATTGAACCGCCCGTACTTGTGATGAACAAGAAAAATTCAATTATGGCTGCCCAAGCTATTGCATGGGCAATTATCTGCTTCCGATTATTCATCAGATAAAAATATATTGCCATACAGGTAAATAATATGCTTTTTCGGCCAACACACTTTTTTCCTCTGCCAAATATTAAAAACTTTCAGGTGCTTTAAGCTTTATAAAATGGCTGTTCATCTATTAATTATGCCTCTTAGTATAAATTATTTTACCAGCAAGATTTTATAGCCTTTCTTTGTAGCATCAAACCACTCACAATGAAAAAATACTTTACTGCCGCATCTCCTTTTCTGATGCTTTTAGTGCCCGTTTTTATTTGCCTGGCCTTATTGCTTATTTACAACGATATTGAAATACCAGCCGCACGTACAATAGCAAGTTCTGTATTTCAATTGCCTACGTTAAAATTAGTAGTAAAAGCAGTGTTTTAGATAAGCTATTTGAATTACCTGCCCGGCTTCGGTATCACAACCAAACTTTCATGCCCCTCGGCATCAACCGCTTGCACGCCAAAAAAGTAATTATCTTTTGAATAGTTGAATGAGGCTTTAGTATCTGTAACATAAAACTTCTTCTCCCACAACGGGCTTGTAGTTTCACGCATAAGCACGTAATATCCATCTGGTTTTTCTCCTTTTGGAGCTTCCCACTGCAAGGATGTTTTATTGGTTAAACCAGCGGTAAGCATGGTTACAGTTAACGGCTCTTGTGGCGCTAGTGCCAGATTGGCCAATGTTGCCAAATCCATTCGGGCAACCTTTTGGAGATAATTATAGTCGACAAAATCGGGCAGATCGCCGTAGTCTATCCCATTTTCCTGGCGCACATTCTGGTGCTGGCGTTGAAAATTTTCGTTCATTTCTGTTACCCGTATGCCAGGAAAGCCCAATTGAGTAAAAGCTGTATGGTCGCCTCCACGCAAATACCGGTCTTTGCGATAGATTAATTTTATGTCTAATTGATCAACATACCGCTCTCCAATTTCTTTCATATAGCGTGCCAGCGTACGGGAGGCACCATCGTTTTCGGAACCGATATTAGAACGCATTGAAACTTGCTGAGGAGTTTCAAGCGCCGAAACGCCTTCGCTAAAGATGCGCACGCTGCGGTTGTCTTTTAAATCAGTTTCCATGCCATAAGTATTGCCAACTATATCATTGGTTATCATGCCGGCAAGGTTCCAATTGCCTTCTTTTGCACGTTTGGCTAAATTGGCTGCACCTAACAATCCTTGTTCTTCGCCTACGAAAGCGCAAAAAATCAGTGTGCAGTTGAATTTATACTTGCTCATTACCCTTGCAAGTTCCATTGCGGCAGCTGTTCCTGAGGCATCATCATTAGCACCTGGAGCGGTAGATTTGGGATCGGTAGGACTCGAAGCCATTGAATCATAATGCCCGGAAATAATAAAAACGCGATTGTCCGCAGGATCGGTTCCTGGCAAAGTTGCCAGCACGTTTTTCATAACTGTAGGCTGGGCAACACGAGCAGCTATTGGTTGCAGGAAAGTGTCGAATTCTACCTTTAGCCTACCGCCAGATGTTTTTGAATAGCTTTCAAGCTCGGCTTTTATCCAATTGCGTGCTGCACCGATGCCAGTAGCAGCACTTAAGGTATCACTTAAACTATTGCGGGTTTGAAATATGACAAGCTTGCGCACAATAGCCTCAAGGTTCTGGGAAGAAACTTCGCCAACCATTTTCTTTATAGTTGGATCAGAATTTACAATTTGCTGGGCGATAGCCTGTGAAGAAAACAGAGCAAGGGCAAAAATGGCTAAATACTTCATTTAAGGGATTTATGTGAGGTACTAAATATAGCAGTTTAGCCTCAGCTTTTCAAGCAGAATCAAATTTCAAACTTCTGGCCCTTATCCGGAATCTCTACGGAAGCAAAGCCCGCATCTATAAGTTTTTGCCTGAATATTTGCTGTACCTCATATTCTCCATGCACCAGGAATAAATTTTTAACCTTAGATGCATCCTGACAGGAAACAAAATTTAACAAGTCTAGATAATCGCCATGAGCGCTCATAGATTTTATGGAGCGCACCTCTGCCCTAACGGTATGCTCTTCACCGAAAATATGAACTATAGGAACTCCGGCAAGCAGTTTTCCGCCCAACGAAGATGGTTCGCAGTACCCCACCATCAAAATAGTGTTCTTCTGGTTGCCAATATTGTTGCGGATATGGTGTTTTACCCTTCCTGCTTCGGCCATGCCGGAAGCTGAAATAATTACGCAGGGGCGTGGGTCGGCATTCAACGCTTTTGATTCTTCAACACTCTCTATAATTCTTAGCCCTTTAAATGAAAATGGATCTGCATCTACTTTAAGAACCTGCTGAACACCATCGTTATACACTTCCGGGTGTGATTTTAACACCTCTGTTGCTTTCCCTGAAAGCGGACTGTCTACATAATAAGGGACATCTGGCAAGATGCCTTTTAATTCAAGAGAATTTAAGGCATATAAAATTTCCTGAGTACGGCCTACAGCAAAAGCAGGTATAATTACTTTGCCTTTACGCAAAAGGCAAGTTTGGTGTATTATCTCACGCAGTAAGCCCTCTGTGGGCTCTAAATCTTTGTGCAGGGAATCTCCATATGTAGATTCAAGCAGTATATAATCTGCCTGAGCAAACTTCTGTGGGTCTTTAAGCAGCATGTCCCCATAACGCCCAACATCACCACTAAAGGATATTTGTGTGTATTTGCCATCTTCAAAGATAGATAAATGCACCGCGGCACTTCCTAAAATATGCCCTGCATCTGTAAATGTAAGCTTGATGCGAGGATCAATTTCAAACTCCTCGTTGTAATCAACAATCTTGAACAAGCCTAATGCCTTGATCACATCTTCATCAGTATAAAGGGGCTTGATTTCCTGGCCATGCCCACGATGGCGGTTATTGTATTCTGCGTCCTGTTCCTGTATTTTTGCAGAATCTAGCAACAGAATCCTGGCTAAATCCATAGTTGCAGGAGTACAGAATATAGTTCCTTCAAACCCTTCGGAAACCAGCCTTGGTATAAGCCCGCAATGGTCAATATGTGCATGGGATAAAACCAGATAATTTACTCTCGAAGGCTTGAAGCCAAAATAACCATTCAACTCATCTGTTTCTTCTCCCATTCCCTGAAAGAGCCCGCAATCAAGCAAAAGTTGTGTTCCGTTATTTAAGGTGATAAGGTGTTTGCTGCCGGTAACATGGCGGGCGGCACCGTGGAAGGCTATATTCATTTTAGGTAGTTATATAATTTAATAACTTTTAACATAGTCCATAGCCTAAATGTTTAAGAACCAAAAAAGATATAAAGCACAAAACCCGATCATTGTTAAATGACCGGGCTTTTGTGTTATTCTCCTCCTTTGCCTCGTGCAGCAAATTTAATTAATTTCTTCTTCTTTAAAAAATTTCGCTGTAAAATATTCGCGATTCATACGGGCGATATTTGTCAATGATATTTCTTTAGGGCACTCCGCTTCGCACGCACCTGTATTGGTGCAATTTCCAAAACCTTCTTCATCCATTTGGGCTACCATTGCCTGCGCCCGGCGATAACGTTCCTGCTGCCCCTGTGGCAATAGAGCAAGCTGTGAAACCTTGGCAGAAACAAACAACATAGCAGATGAGTTTTTGCATGCTGCTACACAGGCCCCACAGCTAATACAAGTTGCCGAGTTGAATGCTTCGTCGGCAATAACTTTAGGGATAGGTATTTCGTTGGCATCCGGCACACCGCCAGTGTTTACAGATACATAGCCACCCGCTTGCTGTATCCGCTCAAATGCAGAACGATTGGTAGAAAGATCTTTTATAACCGGAAAAGCAGCAGCACGCCAAGGCTCTATAGTAATGGTTTCGCCATCAGCAAAGCTGCGCATGTGCAACTGACAGGTAGTAATAGCACGTTTTGGCCCGTGAGGGCGACCGTTTATGTACAAAGAGCACATCCCGCAAATACCTTCCCGGCAATCGTGGTCAAAGTGGATCGGATCATCGCCTTTTTTAATCAGCCCTTCGTTCACCACATCAAGCATCTCTAAAAACGACATATCTTCAGAAATACTTTCTGCCTTATAGGAAACAAAGCCGCCCCGGTCTTGCTCGTTCTTCTGCCTCCAGACCTTTAGTGTTAAATTCATTGTTTATAGATTTGAGACGTGAGATATGAGATATGAGATAACCCCGATCTCAGCCTATGTTATTTATCGTATTTGCTCCGTAAGGTATGTTGAACGCATAATTCATTTTTTGCAATTCATCTACCTGGTTTAATAAATCAGTTAATATGTTGTCCTTCAACAATCCTAATTTATTTGATATTACTAACTGGGTTTGTAATTCGTAAGAAGAACCGTTTGCTATCCCCAAAAAATTCACAAACTCCTTTGGTGAGTTTCTGCCTGCTCCTTCTGCAATATTTGATGGTACTGAGAGTGCCGCCCGCCTCGATTGGCTTGTGAGCCCAAAGCGTTCGTCGGATGGAAAACCTAATGTAGCTTTATAAACCTCTACGCTCAATTCAATAGCTTTATTCCATATTTTCAATTCTTTCAAGTTGTTCATAGCGTTATGCGGCTTTTCTCAAATCTAACGTCTCAAATCTCACATCTCTACTTGTAGCTCCTTTGACTTAATTTAACATTCTCGTAAACCAGATCTTCTTTATGCAATTCCTCGGGCTGGTTCTCACCTTTGAATTCCCATGCCGCAACGTATGCATAATTCACATCATCACGCAACGCTTCTCCTTCTTCGGTTTGGCTTTCTAAGCGGAAGTGCCCACCGCAAGATTCTCTGCGGTCTAGTGCATCATCAATCATCAGTTCACCTAGCTCAATGAAGTCTGCAACACGGCCCGCTTTTTCAAGCGATTGGTTGAACTCATTATTGGTGCCGGGAACAATCGCATTCTTCCAGAAATCTTCTTTTAAAGCTTTTATCAATCCTTTTGCTTTTATAAGCCCTTCTTCTGTACGTGCCATTCCGCAGTATTCCCACATAATGTGACCCAACTCGCGGTGATAATCGTCAACAGTTTTTGTGCCTCTGAGCGAAAGCAATTTGTTGATGCGCTCAATTACAGCTTGTTTAGTTTCGGCAAAGGCCGGATGATTATCGTCTATTGCTTTTGGCCCAATGGTGGCTAAATAATCTCCAACAGTGTACGGTATTACGAAGTAGCCATCAGCAAGCCCCTGCATCAAAGCCGAAGCTCCTAAACGATTTGCGCCATGGTCAGAGAAATTCGCTTCTCCAAGGCAGTATAGCCCCGGCACGGTAGTTTGAAGGTTATAGTCAACCCAAAGCCCGCCCATAGTATAATGCACCGCAGGATAAATCCGCATCGGCATTTTGTATGGGTTCTCGTTAGTGATCTGATAGTACATATCGAACAGATTGCCGTATTTGGCACGTACTGCATCTTCGCCTAAACGGGCAATAGCATCAGCAAAATCCAGGAATACGGCTTTACCGGACGAGCCCACGCCCATCCCATTATCAACCGCCTCTTTTGCATTCCGCGATGCAACATCACGAGGCACGAGATTGCCAAAAGCCGGATATTTTCTTTCCAGGAAGTAATCTCTATCTGCCTCGCTAATATCAGCCGATTTTATCTCGCCCTTGCGTAAACGTTCAGCAATTTCGGGCGTAGCTGGTGCCCAAACCCTTCCATCATTTCGCAATGATTCGGACATAAGCGTAAGCTTGCTCTGATGGTCGCCCGTTACCGGGATACATGTTGGGTGTATTTGCGTAAAGCACGGATTGCCGAAAAATGCGCCACGTTTATGCGCTTTCCAGGCTGCTGTAACGTTGCAGCCCATGGCGTTTGTAGAAAGATAAAACACATTGCCATAACCTCCTGTGCACAGCAAAACAGCATGGCCTGTATGGCTCTCAATTTCCCCCGTAACCAAATTACGCGTAATAATGCCTTGTGCTTTGCCATCAACAACCACCACATCAAGCATCTCATGGCGGTTGTGCGATTTTACAGTGCCCAAATTTATCTGGCGGTTTAGCGCAGAGTATGCGCCTAACAATAATTGCTGACCGGTTTGGCCCCGGGCATAAAACGTACGTGAAACCTGAGCTCCACCAAATGAACGGTTATCTAACAAGCCGCCATATTCACGTGCAAACGGAACTCCCTGCGCCACGCATTGGTCAATTATATCAACCGAAACTTCTGCAAGCCGGTACACATTGCCTTCACGGGCACGGTAATCGCCGCCCTTTATGGTATCATAAAATAACCTGTGAACGCTGTCGCCATCATTGCGATAATTTTTTGCAGCATTTATTCCACCTTGGGCGGCAATAGAGTGCGCACGGCGGGGACTATCCTGAAAACAAAACGTTTTTACGTTGTAGCCAAGCTCGGCAAGCGATGCCGCCGCAGAAGCCCCTGCTAACCCTGTTCCTACTACTAATACGGTGTATTTTCGTTTGTTGGCAGGGTTAACAAGTTTTAAATTGAACTTATGCTTTGACCATTTCTCGGCTAATGGGCCTTCAGGGATTTTAGCATCTAACTTCATTTTAGAATAATTTATTTTATTCGCCAAAAGGCAAAGATTAGCTATTTAAAAAAGAAAAAATACAATGGCATTGCAGCGTATAAAATCGGTATCAATACTCCAAATCCCCATTCCCCGATAAAGCGGATAATCGGCACATATTTTTTATGGTCCCAGCCAATGGTTTGGAAAGCACTTCTAAAGCCATGTATCAAATGAAAAGACAAAGCCGCCATAGAAAGCACGTACAATGCCACGTACCACCATTGTTTAAAAGATTCGCCAACTATTTTATACAGGTCTTTAGCTATTAAAACCTGGACTCCGCGTTGAGGATCAACATAATCTGCATGAGCAATTTTCTCGCCTGTAAACGGCAAAGAAGTCACCTTAACATCTGCCGGATCCTTCAAATTCACTTCATAGCTTGCGTAGGGCAGGTTTCCCCAATGATATTGTGCCCAGAAATTGCTCATGTGCACTACTATAAAAATCAGGAGGATAGTTCCTAAAATCCCCATGTTTCGGGATGTCCAAGGGCTATTGGCTTTGCCGTTATAAACTGCATACCCCACTGGCCGTGCTTTCCGGTTGCTGATGGTGAGGATGAGCGCATATATTGCATGAACTATTATTGTAGCATATAGCAGGTATGAAACAACTTTGATGGGAGTAAAATGCGTCATGAAATAGGCATACGAATTAAATGCCTGGCCACCATCGTCTTTAAACAATTGCATGTTTCCAATAAGATGCACAATTAGAAAAATGCACATAAATAAACCGGTAAGACTCATTACTAGTTTTTTTCCAAGAGAAGAAGAGAATGCTTTGGAGAAATTACCCATTCTATTTTTTAGATTTTTTAGTTTGGCGAAGCAAAAGTATCAAATAATGCTAAAACAAGTAAGCCGTTTGCAAAGCAACAAGGGTTTTGAGCTATTTAGAAACAATCTAAGCAGAAGTTCAGTGAACGGATTTTCACGTGGAGGCGCAAAGAGGCAGAGGCGCAGCGCCGATGCTCCGCCCCATCGCTGCAAGAAAGATAAAAAGGTATGCCAGCGCCTATAGAGAAGCCTTTATAAGGCCAGCACCTTATGCTTTAAAATCCCGAAAATTTTATCCTCATTTTTGTATTTTAAAGCAACATTCCCTGTAAATTTCCCAAATGCAGGGAGTATTGCCTGTTTCTCGCCAAAATAAAAACAGGGCAAGGTTACGGTTTGCCTTCCTTTTCCATGCAACCTTACACCGGGATGAATATGGCCACTGATCACATAATGCTCATCATGGTTAACAGGCTGGTGGCTAAACAGAAAATCGCCCAAAAGAAGTTCATCCATAACAATAAACCCAGAAGCATGGTAGTATTTGTCATGAAGTATGTCATGGTTCCCTTTTACAAGTATCATTTCTATTTCAGGGAATAAATCACGCCACAGCACCAGCCAATCCCAATCATTGTTCATATCGCTATGAAATAGATCGCCCAGGAATATGATTTTTTTAGGCAGAAATTCTGTAGCAAGGTCAGATAGGGATGCAAGGTCTTCCTGCTCCATTAATTTGGGGATAGCGATTCCGGCTTTTCTAAAATGGCCAACTTTGCCTAAATGTACATCAGCTACTATTAGTGCTCTTTCTTCTTGCCAAAAAATTGCTTTTTGAGATAGTAGAATGAGGTTTTGATTTTTAAACTGGAAAGGCAAGCCAGCAGGTAAGACCATATTAAAATGTAAAATATCGGGCTAAAATAGCCCAAACAGAAACAAAAAAGCCTTTCGTTTTTTGCGAAAGGCTTTCCCAATATACTTCAAGCTTATTATTCAAGTGGGAATGTGCTCATTATCTGCGAGCCATCAGCACCAATGCCATTGATTCGCACCAATCCATCTTTAGATGAATTTAAGGCACTGGCAATATCATCTGGCTTGGCAATCTGTTTTCCATTAACATTTGTTATGATCAAGCCTTTGGCAATACCATAAGAATCAAACAATCCACCCTGACGGATACCTGAAACCACAACTCCGGAGTTAATCCTGTAGCGCTGCTTTTGCGCTTGGGTAAGGGTTGAAAAGCTTGCGCCTAATTTGCTGATAGCAGCACCAACAGATGGACTACTGTTAGAATTATCGGTATTGCTAGAAAGTTTTACAGCATCCTCCCCTTTAAGCGTAATGCTAGAGCTATATTCTTTTCCGTCTCGCAGATACCCTATTTTAACCTTATCGCCAGGGCGAAGGCGGCCAATGCGCTCCTGAAGATCTGAAGAAGAATATACCGGATTCTCATCAGCTTTTATAATTACATCGCCTTTATGAAGCCCTGCCGATTCTGCTCCGCTGCCTGATAATACCTGGCTGACATACAGCCCAGTGATTTGCTTGCTGCCTAATTGCGATGCTTTTTCTGCATCAAGCTCAGTAAAGCTTACTCCAATATAGCCACGTTTTACTGAGCCATATTTCATAAAATCATCTAATATTTTTTTAGCCAAATTAATAGGTATAGCAAATCCATAACCTTCATAATTACCGCTTTGTGAAGCAATAGCGGCATTTATGCCAATCAGCTCGCCGTTTGTGTTAACTAAAGCCCCGCCGCTATTGCCACGGTTAATTGCAGCATCTGTTTGTATGAAAGATTCTATTGCGGAGTTAGTTTGTGGCGCTTCAGTTGGCTGCTGGCCGTTGCGCCTGAATTGTGGCCCTTCTGATTGCCCTATAATACCAATGCTACGCCCTTTGGCGCTCACTATGCCTGCAGTTACAGTTGTATTTAATGTAAATGGATACCCAACAGCCAAAACCCATTCGCCTACACGCACATCATCAGAATTGCCCAATTTTACAATTGGCAGATTTGTAGCATCAACTTTAATTAAAGCTAAATCTGTATTTGGGTCGCGACCGATAACTTTTGCCGTATAAGAGCGCCTGTCCGGAAGAAGCACATTGATAGCTGTAGCATCTTCCACAACATGATTATTGGTTACGATATATCCATCCTGAGAAATAATAACTCCCGAACCTGATGCCATAACCGGAGCTTGTTGCATCTGGCGGCCGCCGCCTCCACCAAAAAAATCATTGAACATATCCTCCATAGAACCATTTCGACCAGTTTGCGCCGAATTTTTATAGGTGGTTTTGATATGGACCACGCCCGGAGTGACTGCAGCTGCCGCCTGAGTAAAATCCAGATTTCCCGTAGAGGCATTAACTTCTAGCGGATTTTTAGTAAAGTAAACTTTCTGCTTTTCATCCAAGCTTAAATTATCGGCATACTTGTTTTCAATAAGCTTGTAACCGCCTATCGCAAAGGCACCGCCTATGCAGGCAGTAAGTAATGTAACAACTATTCTTTTCATATATCAAAAATTTATTTCTACTCGTTTTTTATTCATCAAAATTAGTACCACAATAACGGTTTCTGCAATAGCCGTGTATATAAAATCATGTTAAAAAATGTTAAAATCCTGCGCTGGCGGCTTAATGTCAAAAATCCAATATAAAAAGTAATTTTGAAGCAGATGCTATGAAGCTTAAATTTTACAAATATCAGGGTGCAGGGAACGATTTTATCCTTGTAGACAATCGAAAATTGACTACTGATCATGAGCAGCCAGAGCTGATATCACGGCTTTGCCATCGCCATTTTGGTATTGGAGCCGATGGGATTATGTTTTTGCAAAACAGGGAAGGGTATGATTTTGAAATGGTTTATTATAATGCGGATGGCCAGCCAAGCAGCATGTGCGGCAATGGAGGAAGATGCATTTCAGCATTTGCAAAAAGCCTGGGAATAATTGAAACGGAAGCCAACTTTTTGGCAGTTGATGGCCCGCATTATGCCAAAATTTCTGAACAGGGAACATGGGTAAGCCTCAAAATGATTGATGTAAGCGAAATTAAAAAAGATGGAGAGGCTTGGGTAATTAATACTGGCTCGCCTCATTATATCACCATGGCAGAAGGGCTTAAAAATAAAGATGTTTTTCACGAGGGCAAACTCATCCGCTATAACGAAACCTATAGAAAAGAGGGGATCAACATTAATTTCGTTGAGGATTTGGGAGAGCATTATTATGTGCGCACCTATGAGCGTGGGGTAGAAGATGAAACTTTTGCCTGTGGAACGGGAGCTACCGCAGTAGCTTTGGCAATGGCCAGGCAGAGAAACCAAACCGGCAATATCATAACGCCTATAGAAGTTTTGGGCGGGAGGCTAACCATCCGTTTTAATAGCGATGGTCTTAACTTTACCAATATATTTTTAGAAGGCCCCGCCGAATTTGTATTTGAAGGCGATATAGAAATTTAATAACCCCAACCCAACATCCGATAGTCGAGGTTTTTCGTATTTGTGAGAAATTACAAATCATGAAAAAATCAATATTAGCAACCTCTCTCTTCACGCTTTTTAGCTTTATGGCATTCAGCCAGGCTGTAAAAAACAAAGAATTAAAAGTAGGCGACAAAATACCCAATTTTAAGCTTCAGGATCAGGATGGCAAGCTTTTTACCAGCTCAGACTATATCGGGAAGAACACGATGGTGATTTTTTTCTATCCAAAAGATGAAAGCCTGGTATGCACAAAAGAAGCCTGCTCTTTCCGCGACAACTACGCGGACTTTCAGAAAGCTGGGACGATTATCCTAGGAATAAATGGCGGAAGCATAGAAAGCCACAAAAGCTTTCAGCAAAAAGATAAGCTCCCATACCGCTTGTTGAGCGACACCAATAATGAAGTGATCAAATCATTTGGTGTACCAAACAAAATGTTTATGACAGGTAGAAAAACCTTTGTTATAGACAGGCAGGGGAAAATTGTTTTTACTTGTGATTCTTCCCTCAATGGCAGCAAACATGCCGAGGAAACCCTTGCCTACCTTAAGAAAAATAAATAATTCCTTTAAACAAAAAAAGGGAGATGAATCATCTCCCTTTTTAATAAATATTCTTATCAATTAGTACAAACTAAATTCTACACGCCTGTTTTTCTGGCGCCCTGCATTTGTTTTATTTGTCGCTATTGGCTGGCTTTCTCCATATCCTGTAGCTTCAACTCGTGAAGAATTTGCGCCCTGGCTAACCAAATAAGCTTTTACAGATTCTGCACGGTCTTTAGATAATTTTAGATTAGCAGCATTGCTTCCAACATTATCTGTATGCCCTGCAAGTTTCAAACTAAAATTCTTTGACACTAACAAATCTGCAACTCTTTTTAAACTTGGAAATGAACTGGAGCGTATTGTGGCTTTTCCAAAATCAAATTCAAGGTTCCTGATCGCTTCTGCCACCACACGTTTGTCTTCTTCAGTAACAACAACCCGTACCGGATTATTAACTGTATTGTTTACTGTCAGAACTAATGGGCAACCTCCTCCATCAACTTGAGTGCCTGCAGGTGTGTTCGGGCATTTATCAAAATAATCAGATACGCCATCATTATCAGCATCATTTTTAAATCTTGCCCAATCAGTTGCCATCTGCTGTAATTGCGCCGCATTTCTATTGCGCTCTGCAGCAAGCTGATCTGCCAAAGCTTTATTCCGCATCAAATAATCATATTCCAAGGCTGCCGCCGGATTGTAATTAGCCAGCTGTGGCTTTGATTTATCGCCTAAAACAAACTCGAGCCCTGCGTTGCCATACGAAAATTTATCATTTTGAGGTCCGCTCCTATATCCATCTAAATTATCGCCATCTACAAAATTCATAGTATATGCCAGATCTAAATTAATAGAGTTAGATAAACCTATCTTTAAGCCAGCACCTACCGGGAAAAAAGCTTCCCTTACAGCACGATCTGGTTTGAAATTAAATGTTGTTCCGGCAGCTGTGGTTACAACCGGCTTATAGAACATTAGCCCGGCGCCACTTGTAAGATAAGGCGAAAAGCTGTTTTTCCTGTTAAACCAGTAAAATTCCCCAATGTTCAAGTTGCCTGTGAGGCTTACCGCAGCATGAACTTCTGTTTCAAAAGATTTGTAAGGGCTTATTAATGTTGCGCCATTGCCAAGTTTTTCATCATTATTTGCCTTTAAATTTCCTCGAAGGAAATTTGCCTGCATACTTAAAGTATGCGAAAGCTGTTTCTTAATATATGCGCCCTGCCCAAAATCTGTTTTCCAGTTTGTAAAGTCATTTTTCCCAAATGGCACAATTGGAGTCATTGCTCCTGCATTTACCCCTACAGACCATGTCCTAAATGCAGAGGTGGGCGAGAATGGGGCTAAATACCTTTGGGTTGAGGTAGTATCCTGACCAAAAGCACTACCCGAGATAAGTATGGCGGATGCAAATAATTTCAAATATTTCAATTTCATAATAAATGGTTTTAGGGTTACAACGTATTGAATACTTTTTGTTAGGCAAACATAGCACTAAAGCTTATGATTATCAGAAAGCTTATTTAAAATTGCAGATGTTTTTTTACTTTCCCAAATCAAATACTATTCCTTGCGCAAGAGACAGTTCTGTTGAATAGTTGATAGTATTTGTTTGCCTTCGCATGTAAGCTTTCCAAGCATCAGACCCGGATTCCCGCCCACCGCCAGTTTCTTTTTCGCCTCCAAATGCTCCGCCAATTTCAGCTCCGGAAGTGCCTATATTAACATTTGCTATCCCACAATCAGATCCTTGTGCCGAAAGGAATTTTTCAGCCTCACGTAAATTCAAGGTCATGATGGCAGAAGACAAGCCCTGAGGCACACTGTTCTGAATTTCTATAGCCTCGTTAAGTGTTTGATATTTCATAATGTAAAGAATAGGGGCAAAGGTTTCTTCGCCAACTATTTTGAAATGAGGCTCTACTTCTGCAATGCAGGGCTTAACAAAACATCCTGATTCATAACCAATGCCCTCAAGAACCCCTCCCGTTACAATAAATTTGCCACCTTCGGCATTGCATTTTTCAATTGCGCCCACATACATCTTTACTGCATCTTTATCTATAAGCGGGCCAACATGTACTGCTTCATCCAGCGGGTTGCCAATTTTTAACTGTGTGTAAGATTTGATAAGTTTCTGCTTAAATTCTTCATATACACTTTCGTGGATAATGAGCCTCCGGGTAGAAGTGCAGCGTTGGCCCGCTGTGCCAACAGCTCCAAAAACACAGCCTACTAGTGCGATATCCAAATCAGCATTGGGAGTGATGATTATAGCATTATTTCCACCTAATTCGAGAATGCTTCTGCCTAACCTTGCGCCTACTGCCGCTCCCACAGCTTTGCCCATGCGGGTAGAGCCGGTGGCGCTTATCAAGGGCAGGCGCTTATCAGTGGCCATTAATTCACCAATTTTTCTATCGCCCAAAACAAGGCACGATACTCCCTCTGGCACATTATTTTCCCTGAAAACTTTAGCTATAATTCTCTGGCATGCTATGGCAGTTATTGGTGTTTTTTCCGATGGCTTCCATACGCACACATTTCCACAAACCCACGCAAGGGCGGCATTCCAGCTCCAAACTGCAACAGGAAAGTTGAAAGCAGAAATAATCCCAACAATCCCAAGGGGATGCCACTGCTCATACATGCGGTGCTGGGGGCGCTCGGAATGCATGGTTAAACCGTATAGCTGCCGTGATAAGCCAACTGCAAAATCACATATATCTATCATTTCCTGTACCTCTCCATAACCTTCCTGCAAGCTTTTGCCCATCTCGTAGGATACAAGTTGCCCTAAACTTTCTTTGTTCCTTCGCAATTCTTCACCAAGCTGCCTAACGATTTCTCCTCGTTTAGGAGCAGGCACTAATTGCCAGGTTTTAAAAGCTTGAGCAGCTTTTTCAATAACTTCATTGTAATTTTCGGCAGAAGCCAATGAAACAGCAGCAATATTTTTTCCATCAACAGGCGAATTGCTATTATGCCTGGCACCTCCGGGGTTGCCCCAGATTACGCCTGTGCTCCATGCCGGGTTTTGATCTTCAATTCCTAAATCTGAAAGTATTTTTTGAATAGATAGTTGCATGTTAGTGATTAGAAAGGTTCAACTTTGCGAAAATTATAGAAAAAATCCAGTTTTTATTTTGGCAAGCTAATTTTTCCCATCGTTATGGGGGGCATATTGCCCAATTTTAACGGGTTCCCTGCTAGGCACTCATTTGCCAGTATTGCAAATAAAACAGCTTCTTTTGCATCGGGGTCAATACCAAGGGTGGCGAAATCTCTAAAGTTACAATTTGGCAAAAGGTTTTCCAGGCTTTTAACAATAGCGGGGTTATGGCATCCTCCACCGCTAATATATATTGATAGCCCAGCCCCATTCAATGGTTCCAAAGCATTAACAATTGTTCTTACCGTAAAATCTGTTACTGTGGCTAATAAATCCTGAGGCAACATTTCTTTTGCCCCTACCCGCTTTTGCGCAGCTTCTACAAAGCTTAAATTAAATAATTCCGGGCCTGTGGTTTTTGGGAAAGATTCTTTAAAAAATACATTTGCCAGCATTTCATCTACTAAAAGTTTATTGCATTTTCCGCTAAGTGCAATCTGGCCCCCATCATCATAAGGCAACCCAAAATATTTTTTTGTCACTGCATCTATCAGGGTATTGCCTGGCCCTATATCTGTAGAGACTGTTTTTAAATGGCCATTTGCAGGCAGATACGTAAAGTTGGCTATTCCGCCAATATTTAAAAACACCCGGTTTTCGCTATCTGAAGAAAAAAGGAGGCTATCTCCATATAAGGCCAAAGGAGCACCTTCGCCACCAATGGCAACATGTTTCTGCCTAAAATCGCTAATTGTAATAATTCCGGTCTTAACCGCTATGTGATCGCCATCGCCAATTTGCAGGGTGCCGTTTGGATAGCCGCTATGTTTGTGAAGTCGTTTTGGAGCATGGTAAATAGTCTGCCCGTGGCTGGCAATAAGATCAATTTCTTTAGCGGGCACGCTCCATTTTTTTAGGGATGCAAGGATCATATCTGAATGAACATTTGCAATTAAAACATTTAACAGGCAAAGCTTTTCTAGGTTAACATTTTGTTTGGCAAAAATCTGGCGTATGTCTGCAATAAACGCTTCGCTATAAGGCGTAGTGATAAATTTAAGAAGTTCTGCTTTTGTGCCTTTTCCATTCCCTGTTATACGGCATAAGGCTATATCAAGCCCATCTAGTGATGTGCCCGACATAAGGCCTACAATTAACCTGGAAGATTTTTCAGCAATGCCGATAAGCCGCTTAATATCTGCTAAAGCCATAGCGTGCTAAGTTAGAAATTCTACATGATACACATTTACGCTTCGCGATAGCTTATGATACCTTTGATATAAGCCAAAGGATGTATAAATTTGATCCTGATATATGTTATGCTACAATCGGCCGTACCCATACTCGCCCATCTTAATGCTAAAAAAACCATAAAATTCTATACTGAGGTGCTGGGCTTTGAATTTAGCTCAAACTGGGATGGGTACTTAATATTTTGCCGGGATAGCATTGATATCCACTTATGGCCAACTGAAGATCAGGAAATACCCAAAAACACCGGCTGCTATGTCCGCGTAACCGAAGTAGAAAACCTGTATAATGAATATCAGCTAAAAGGCATTATTCACCCTCAAGGGAAATTGGATGTAAAGCCCTGGCAGATGAAACAGTTTAGCATTTTAGATAACAACGGCAATATCATCCATTTTGGTGAGGATATTTCTGAAAATGAACTGTGATTAAGAATTACAGATTACGGTTGCCGACACTGCCACTTTAGTTGCTGCTACCTACCTATAGTGTTACTTGCTACTTGCAGCCCTATATCCTATATTTGCGTTCCAAAAATAGTTGAATACTGCATAAAATGAGAGAAATACAGTTCAGGGAAGCACTTCGCGAAGCATTGAATGAAGAAATGCGCAAAAATGACAAGATATTTTTAATGGGCGAAGAAGTTGCGGAATATAATGGCGCATATAAAGTTAGTCAGGGAATGCTTGAAGAGTTTGGCGAAAAACGTGTGATAGACACGCCAATTGCAGAATTGGGCTTCGCGGGCATTGCCACAGGAGCGGCGATGAACGGGCTTCGCCCCATAATAGAGTTCATGACTTTTAATTTTTCTCTTGTAGCTATAGATCAACTGATAAATGGCGCTGCAAAGGTGCTTTCAATGAGCGGAGGACAATTTTCTGTGCCAATAGTATTTCGTGGCCCTACCGGGAATGCAGGCCAGCTTGGCGCCCAGCACTCACAAAATTTTGAAAACTGGTATGCCAACTGCCCGGGCTTGAAAGTAGTTGTGCCATCTACGCCATATGAAGCTAAAGGCTTGTTGAAGCAATCAATAATAGATAACGATCCGGTGATATTTATGGAATCGGAGGTGATGTATGGCGATAAGGGCGAAGTGCCAGAGGAAGAATATTATATCCCTTTGGGCAAAGCCAATGTTGTAAAGGAAGGCACAGATGTTACTATTGTTACTTTCGGCAAAATGCTTAGCCGGGTTGTAAACCCTGCTGTAGAGACTTTGGAAAAAGAAGGCATCCACGCAGAGGTTATAGATTTGCGCACAGTTAGGCCAATTGATTACGATACCGTTATCGCTTCTGTTAAGAAAACAAACAGGCTGGTAATAGTAGAAGAAGCCTGGCCTTTAGGTTCTATCGCTACAGAAATTTCATATAAAGTGCAAAGCGAAGCCTTCGACTTTCTTGATGCTCCCATTCAACGTGTAGTTTCTGCGGATGTTCCGCTTCCATATGCTCCAACCCTTTTAAAAGAGGCACTTCCAAACCCGGAGCGTGTTATTAAGGCGGTTAGAGCTGTTTTATATGTTGAGAAATAATTACATTGCATTGTAAACCTCAACTAATCAACATGAAAAAAATTCTTTACATGCTAAGCATAACACTTTGCTTATGCTTAAACGTTGCTGCACAGGATAAAATTTATAAAAAAGGCGGCGAAATTGTAGAAGCCACAATTACCGAAGTTGGCACCGATGAAATAAAATATAAAATTTTCAGGAGCACCGATGGCCCGGTATATACCATTGAGAAAGCCCGCATTTTAAAGGTTGTGTACCAGAACGGCCGTACTGAAGTATATCAAAGCAGCAACATGGGCGATGCTGAACTGTACACCGATCAGGCAAAAAATGCTATAAAAATCAATTTCCTTTCACCTTTGCTTGGCTATACCCAATTAAATTATGAGCACAACTTACAACCTGGAAGAGCTTTTGAAGTCTCGCTAGGGCTTATAGGCGTAGGCAAAAAACAAAAGTTAAATTATTTCAGCAGCAGCGCAACAACAACTAATTACCGTGAGCAGGCAGGCGTATTTATAGGTGGCGGATATAAATTGAGCAGGCTGCCCGACTATGTGAGTGGAAAAGAACATTATAGCCATGTTATGCAGGGAGCTTATGTTAAGCCCGAGCTATTATTTGGCGCATACTCTGAGAACTTGGAGACATATAATAAAGCTACCTTTAAAAATGGCATAGTTAAAAAGAATGTTTCTTTTGGCTCTTTGCTTTTAAACGTAGGCAAGCAATGGGTATTAGGCAATGCTATGGTTATCGATATTTATGGAGGAGTAGGCTATGCCATTGATAACCTGCACGCAAATACGGTTACCAATGGAGAAAACTTACAGTCCGATTTACTGGGTAACCACTTTGTTATTATTACTACTGGTGCAGATAGCGGCCTTGGTTTTGGCGGAGGGATAAAAGTCGGTTTGCTTTTAAACAAGAAAAAATAATATATACCGTTTATAAAATTATCAAAGTAAATTTTTTATCCATACGGTTCTTCAAGGTAATCTAAGCTGATTTGCCTTTTGATGCTTTCTTCCAAAGAAATAAACGTTTCGGTCCGCTGGATGCCTTCCACAGCCTGAATGCTATCGTTAAGCACATGGCGCAAATGATTTGTATCCCGACATATAATTTTAGCGAACATACTGTAAGCGCCCGTGGTATAATGCAGCTCTACTATTTCCTTTACCTTTTTTAATTTCTCAACAGCATCTTTGTAAATAGAACCCTTTTCAAGATAGATGCCTAAAAAGGCACATACATCATACCCGATTTTCTGGGCGTCAATAATCAGGTTTGAGCCTTTTATTATGCCCATGTCCTGCATTTTTTTCATCCGCACGTGTATAGTCCCTCCCGAAACTATCAGGCGCTTGGCAATTTCTGTATAAGCAATAGTTGCGTCTTCCAATAGGAAAGATAAAATCTGCATATCCAGATTATCAATTTCTAAATTTTGGGGGCGTTTTTCCATCTAAATTTTTAAGGATATTAATTAACGCTCTAAGTAAATAAAAAAATCGCAAAAATTAAAATAATATATTAAAATATTTGCAACGAATAGGCTCTTTGCCTTACATTTGTACAAGCAATCAATAAAAAACTCGTTCTTTAACAATTGCTTAAACTTTGTAGGGTGGTGAAACAGGCAGACACACCTCCTTGTCTCGGTGGCGGAGATTACGGGAAATCAGTTTAGGCTGACTAACTACTCCTTGGAGGTTCGATTCCTTCCCCTACAGCAACCTTTCGTTTAATTTAGGTTTATAATTGGTTAGTTTGAAACACGTTGCCCATCAACGTGTTTCTTTTTTTGCCTAAAATTTTCAATCTGTTACCTTCTCCTCTGAAAAAAAGCCCCCACACTAAAAATAACGCACATAGCAACCGCTCCCAACATCATGATCTCTAATCCACCAGTAATTTTTAGGTAGTATTTAGCATACAGGTATGCCAGTATAAAAACAGGCAAAAGGAAAATGGCGGGGTTCTTTTTCATCTGCCAAAGATAGTTGTAAGCATTGTAAATAAGCAGGTGCAACAAAATACTACCTTTGCTGCATGTATTCGGTTAAGTTAAAAAAGGGCAAAGAAAAGGCGGTTAGGCAATTGCACCCATGGGTGTTTTCTGGTGCTATAGACCAAATAAAAGGTAAGCCCCAGAACGGCGAGATTGTTTCTGTAACCGATGCTCATGGCGATTTTTTAGCTTATGGGTTTTTTAACGGACAATCGCGGGTGGCTGTGCGCTTATTAGAATGGATGCCAGAAACCGAGATAAATGAAGGTTGGTGGAGAAATCGTGTTCAAAAATCGCTTGCTGCAAGAAAAAAATTGCTTGATTCCGGGCAAACCGATACCTGCCGCCTGATATTTAGCGAGGCTGACTACCTGCCGGGACTGATAGCAGATAAATACGCCGATTTCATTTCTGTACAGATACTTTCGGCTGGTATTGAAAAAGTGAAGGATATTTTGTTGGATGAAATTCAATCCATACTAAAGCCTGCCGGAATATTTGATCGCAGCGATGCTTCCGCCCGAGCGCACGAAGGCCTCGAACCATCTTTTGGCCAACTGCTCGGCATTGATCCGCCAGAGTTTGTTACGATAAAAGAAAACGGCATTCTATATCATGTAAACATTGCCGAAGGGCAAAAATCTGGCTTTTATTGTGATCAGCGGGATAACCGCCACTTTGTTGCGGAACATGCAAAAGGTAAAAGACTATTAGATTGTTTTTCATATTCGGGTGGCTTTACGCTAAATGCTCTTAAAAATGGCGCAACTGAAACCATTAGTGTAGACAGCTCATCCCTTGCTTTAGAAACACTAAAACAAAACATAGAACTGAACGATTTAGAAAGCTGCACGCATCAACTTATACAATCGGATGTAAATAAACAGCTTCGAAAATTCCGGGATGATAATGAGAAGTTTGATATCATAGTGCTTGACCCGCCAAAATATGCTCCTTCTCGCTCCGCAGTAGATAAAGCATCCCGGGCTTATAAAGATCTTAACCGCCTGGCAATGGCGCTGCTCAACGAGGGAGCGCTTTTAGCTACCTACTCGTGTTCCGGAGCGGTAGATATTGCTCTTTTTAAACAGATAATTGCCTGGGCGGCACTTGATGCAGGCAAAGAGGTACAATTTATTCGACAGTTTTCACAAGGGGAAGATCATCCTGTGCGGGCTTCTTTCCCGGAAGGGGAATATTTAAAAGGTTTGCTTTGCAGAGTTTGGTAAATTTAATTTGGAGAACAGAAAACCGATGAAAATCCTACATATTTTGAATGGTGATTCTACTCTGGAGGTTTTTAAAAGGGCAGGTATAAAAGGCGATGTATTAGTGTGGAGGGAGGTTTTATCCGAAGGCCCTGTGTCGGCAGCTATAGGAGAAGATGATTTTTTCAAAATTCGTTCAGAGTGGATAACCAAGGCTTTTAACAGCACAGAGGATTATAACAAGAAAGTTTTTTCCGAATTTTCAAAGCTTAAAAACGTGGCGGATTTTGCCGAGGTCGTCCTTTGGTTTGAGTTCGACCTTCATTGCCAGATTAATTTATTATTTCTGCTCAATTACTTTTCTAAAATCGAACTCCCAAAGACCGTCTTATGGCTTATTTGCCCTTCTTCGCATCCCCATCATCCGGATTTTAGAGGCATCGGCCAGCTAAGCCCAGATGAGCTTAAAGGGTTATATCCAGAAAAAGTGAGGCTGAGAGCAAAGGATTTCATCATAGCAGTAGCAGCATGGAGAGCATATTGTTCAGGCAACCCACAACAAATAAACCTTGTGCTTAATCAGGATTTTGGCAAACTATATTTACTTAAACCTGCTCTTAAAGCTCATTTAATCCGATTGCCAAAAGATGGCGAAAGCTTGAGCCTATTTGAACAAAATTTGATACAGATTGCAGGCACCAGCTTAAAAAGCCGCTTAAATATTTATAACGAATTCTGGAAAAATTCTTCGATTTATGGCATGGGCGATGCAGAAATTGATTTGTACCTAAATAAGCTGCTTGAGCAAAATCTGATTGATATAGCTGATTAAGCACTCTTGTTGAGCAACCGCTCTAATTCAGCGTAACCAACATTCATTTTTACCCTCCCCTGTTTTGCATAAGAAATTTCTCCTGTTTCTTCCGATACAATTATAGCCACAGCATCGCTCATTTCAGAAATGCCAATCCCGGCCCGGTGCCTCAGCCCAAAGTGGAGTGGCAGATTTTCATTATCGGTTAACGGAAGGATGCAGCTTGCGCATTTAATTTTGCCATCTGTTATAACAACGGCTCCATCATGCAAAGGGCTATATTTTTGAAAAATGCTTTCTAAGAGGCGCTTTGAAATTTGCGCATCCATAGTTTCTCCGCTGTTTTGGTAATACTGTTCATCAAAGTATTTGGCAAAAATTATCAACGCTCCGGTACGGCTGGCTTTCATAGATTTACAAGCCTCAATAACAGGTTTTATATAGCCAAGGCTTGTCGTTTTAACTCCTTTTTTATCAAAAAAATAAGCCCACCACGTATTTTTTTTAAGCGAAGCATTTTTTCCGATAAGCAATAGAAAACGCCTGATTTCTTGTTGGAAAACCACTATAAGTGCAATAAAACCAACACTTACAAATCCGCCTAAAATCTGGCTAAGCAACTTCATATGAAGTTGGTCTACAATGCGGTATAAAACATAAATAATAGCCAGCCCAAGCAAAATATTGACCGCAATTGTGCCTCGTATCAGGTTGTAAATATAGTAGAGGATAACTGCAACCAGCAGCACATCAACTAGGTCGAGAAAACGTACCTGAAGAAAACTAAAATCAAAACTTTGCATTGCAGGAAAATTACGAATTGATTTCCAGATTATTCTGTTGCCCCAATAGTTGCCTGTACTATCTTGATGGCCTCTACGCCCGCCTTTACATCATGTACCCGCAATACCTTTGCACCTTTGAGCAAAGCTATAGTATTAGCTGTTGTGGTAGCATTTAAAGCTTCTGAGGCCTGTGTGCCCAATACTGAATAAAGCATGGATTTTCTGGAAATACCTGCCATTATGGGCAATCCCAAAACGCTAAAATCTTGAAGATTATTAAGCAATTGATAGCTTTGTGCCCGTGTTTTAGCAAAACCGAAACCCGGGTCTACAATAATATCTGCAACACCTAAGGCCCTAAGTTCTGCGCTTTTAGTAATGAAATATCCTAAAACATCAGTAAATAAATCCTGATAGCTGGCTTGAGCCTGCATAGTTTTAGGATTGCCTTTCATGTGCATAAGAATGTAAGGCACTTTTAAACGGGCTACAGTTTGGAACATTGCAATATCTAAATTACCACCTGAAATATCGTTGACAATATGAGCACCCTCGTTTATTGCTGCTTCTGCTACAGCTGAGCGGAAAGTATCTATTGAAATGAGGGCCTTTGGATAATTCTTTGATATCTCTCTCAACACCGGGATCAGTCGTTTGATCTCATCATCAGGAGAGATATTTTCAGCATTTGGCCGGGAAGAGTAAGCGCCTATGTCGATAAAATCAG
>JAYVNR010000194.1:0-4102 GCA_043758305.1 Pedobacter sp.
TTTATTGGAGGCATTAAGCTAAGCCACCACTGCCTCGGCGGAAGCTTAAGCCAGATTTGGCAGAAGCTTAAGCCAGAAAGGGAAGCTTAAGCCAGAAAGGGTAAGTAGAGTTTAGCTTGGTAATAGGAAGTAGGCATAAGTTTAATAACTTTATATCGCCACTATCAAGGTAAAGGCTATGTATATGGAGCGTCCTTTCGACACTGTTATAAATTACTTCTCAGAGAGCCTTGAAAGAACTGTAAAATACGACAGGCAGAATCATGAATTTCTCCACAGCTTTTCCATATGGATTCTTGGGTTCTCTCTCGGCGGTCTATCACTTCTTTTCTCGAATTTTCTTGATCTCAAAACTCACTTCAGCCATACAACTCTTAAAACGTTTATTTGCCTTCTTGCTGTTTCTATAATAACTGGCATACTTCATCGCTTGTACTTGTTCGCTTATCAGACGGAATATAACTCGAACCTATTTTATATTGAAGGTGCTCTTTCAAATAGAAAGATAATGCCAAACGATACTACCGATATTTCGAATGAAAGCGATATTAACAAAATAATTGACCTACTTCAAGATGACTTTAACGAAGATTTAAGTTATGTGTTACACGATTTTGAAAAAGCGGATGAAGCCGGTAAAAGTATATTACTTAAATCAGTTCGCGACCATTATATGCGTGTAGCCGATTGGGCCTCAAGAGATTACCAAATTGCGTTCGATCATATCAATACAGTACTTAAAGCAGGATTAGGGTTAAGTGACAAAGAGATTGCCCGAGCGTCAAACGTATCTGGTAAGAGAATCCGAATGCTAAGGATCGGTTACGTCACTATGCTTTACTTAAGTTACGTAAGCTTTATTTTTTCAATCATACTACTGTCAATTATATATTAAAATTAACTCACGCGAAATGAGGTTTACAGCTCGTAACCTGCTCTTCGGAATTTGCAATTCCGTAGCTTTATCGCGTGTTCTCCGAACACAACCTATCCAAATTTTGTCGGCATACAAATGGATTTCAAATCCTAAGATAGGGCTTCGGAATTGCAAATTCCGAAGAGCAGAACAAAGTTTATGGGCCAATATTTCTCTGGGCATTCTATCTAAGGTGAACAAACCTTTGGTCTTGTTAGATGGTACTCGAGTTTATAATTTTTCCAACTCCCCCTTCACAAACTCCGCCAACTCATGCACATACTCCGCACTGAAATTAAACTCAATCCCTGCAGTTTCGTAAATCTCTTTGATGGTTTTGGTATAGCCGAGCTTTAGCGCTGCCAGGTATTTTTCCAGCCCTTGCTCCGGATTTTCTTTGTAGTTTTTCCATACGGCAATTGCGCCTAACTGCGCAATTCCATATTCAATGTAGTAGAAAGGCACTTCAAAAATGTGAAGCTGTTTTTGCCATAGGTTGCCCAGCGCATCATCGTGCCCGGTCCAGTCGGCAAAATTCTCGCCGAAGGGCTCAAAGATTTCCTTCCATGCGGTGTTGCGGTCTTCGGAAGTATGGTCAGGGTTGGTGTAGATCCAATGCTGGAACTGGTCCACCACCGCTACCCAGGGCAGGGTTTTAAGCACGTCACGCAACTGGTCACGTTTCGCACGTTTCAAGTCTTCTTCGTTATCAAAAAACACATCCCATTTATCCATCGAAATCAGCTCCATGCTCATGGAAGCAAGTTCAGCAACTTCGGATGGCAAATGTTTAAAATCATTCAACTCAAGATCGGCAGAAATGAAGGTATGCACCGCGTGCCCGCCCTCATGCACCATGGTTGTTAAATCCCGGAAGGTGTTTGCCGAATTCATGAAAATAAAAGGCGCTCCGGTTTCTGCCAGCGGATAGTTGTAACCGCCCGGCGCTTTGCCCATGCGGCTTTCCACATCAAAAAGCCCATTCGCTTTCATGATCTGCAGGCGTTCGCCGATATAAGGGCTCAGTCCGGTAAAACATGCGATAGATTTATCAATCAATTCCTGACCGTTTTGAAAGGGCTTTAGCGCAGGCTTCCCGGAAATATCAACATCCATATCCCAGGGCTTTAACACATCAAGTTCGAGCGCTTCTTTGCGTTTTTCAGCCTGCTCTTGTAGGATTGGCACAATTTCCCGCTCAATGGCTTCGTGGAATTTATAGCAATCCTGTGCATCGTAATCAAAACGGCCAAGTGCCTGGAACATATAATCACGGAAGTTCTCAAAGCCGGCGTTCAAGGCAACCTGATGGCGGAGTTTAAGCAAGCTGTTAAAAAGCTCGTCTAATTTTTCTTTTTCCTGCAAGCGGCGGGCAGTAATAGCTTCCCAGGCTTGTTGGCGTACGCTGCGGTCGGTGTCTTTCAAAAAAACTGAAGCTTGTTCAAGCGTGTATTCCTTGCCGTTCAGCGTTACGCTCATGGAACCGGAAATTGCCTGATATTTCTGCTGCTCAACCTGTATCTGGGTCAACAGCGGAATGTTTTCTTCGCGGAAAAGCTCCAAGGCTTTTTTTACAGCACGGATGTGCACGAAATATCTATCCTGATCAAGCTGGTCAATAAACGGACTTTCGATGAATTTTTTATTTAGCTCGTTAGCGATGGGGGCGATCTTAGGCTCAATTTCGGTAGCGAAGTACTGGAACTTTTGAACCAGTTCTTCGTTGGTAGTATCGCAGGTCATGCGGATGTATCGCCATGCGAAATCCTCTTCTAAAGCTGCTTCTAGCTCGCTTTTATCTTTTAGCCATTTCTCAAGTTCCTGAACAGAATTGATAGGGCGTGCAACAAGCTCGTTAAAAATCGGCTCAAGTTTTTCCCACTCAACAGGAAGTTCTTGCGGGATGTATGTACGTTGTTTCTTTGTTATCGTTAAGTTTTCCATGTTTAAAATTGATTGCGCCAGTAAGCGTCTAATAAAAAAAATATGGCAAATACAACAGAGGCGATGCCGTTTGTGGTGCCGAATGCAAGGTTAACCCGGCTTAGGTCGTTTGGTTTTACTAGGGTGTGCTGGTATATAAGCAAGGCGATGAAGAACACAATTCCGGCTACGTAAAACCAGCCAAAAGGTGCAAGTACTAGCGGGATGGTTACAAACAATACACAAAGCGTGTGCAGAAAAGTTGAAACCTGCAATGCTTTTTCACGGCCCAACCAGGCGGGAATAGATTTGAGGTTTGCATTGCGGTCGAACTCGTCATCCTGCAAAGCATAAATAATATCGAAGCCGCTCACCCAGCATAAAACTGCAAGCGAAAACATAAGTGGGAGCAAAGCAAATTCGCCCGTGACTACCAGATATGCACCAATAGGGGCGAGGGACAGCCCAAGCCCGAGGATCAAATGGCAAAGCGGGGTGAAACGTTTGGTATAACTGTAGCCCAAAACAACAGCCAGTGCAATTGGCGATAAGAAAAAACAAAGGGAGTTGATGAAAAATGTAGTAGCAACAAACAGCACACAGTTCACAATGGTAAACGTTAAAGCTGACTTTGCAGTAAGCCGCCCTGCGGGAATATCGCGGTTGGTGGTACGAGGGTTTTTGGCATCAAAATCGCGGTCGAGGTAGCGGTTAAATGCCATGGCTGAGTTTCGGGCGAAGATCATGCAGAGCACCATCATCAGCAGCTTTTGCCAGGAAAAGGTGTGCGAGGTTGTGGTTACCGCCAAAAAAAAGCCAATAAAGGCAAATGGCATGGCGAAGATGGTGTGGGTAAAAAGGACGAGGGAAAAATATTTCTTCAAGGGAGATGTGAGATTTTAGATGTGAGATATGAGATTGGGGCGAGCGGTTGTGTCATATTATTTGTGTTCGTCATGCTGAGTGCAGTCAAAGCATCTCATTTTTTTTCTTTATCATCAATTCCGTGTGGTTGGTGTCCCCACCAACCACATTTGGTTGTTATGTGCTATTCTTGTTCATTCATTAGATTTTTTTTCCGCTCTTTGCCGCGGAGGCATGGTACTTTTTTCTTGAAAAAAAAGTAACCAATGCCGACCAAAGGGAGACGCGAAGCAACATCAAGAGCGAAACGAAGCTTCATCCGCACTGGCAGCTCCTGTACCGCCGTTTCGCTCGGGCTTGCGCTCAAACGGATTTTACGCCATTTCCGTCTGATGCCGT
>JAYVNR010000195.1:0-32633 GCA_043758305.1 Pedobacter sp.
CTTAAAAACTCAACCGGGAACTGACCAGGCTGATATGTTATGCCCAAATGTTTGGTTCTTTCTTCTATTTTAGGATTAGAAGTTCCAGGCATGGCTATACCGCTCAAATCGCCTTTTATATCCAACAACAAAACTGGTATGCTGGCATCGCTCAAGCCCTCGCTTATCATTTGCAGCGTTTTGGTTTTGCCGGTTCCTGTTGCTCCCGCAATAAGCCCGTGCCTGTTCAGCATTTTTAAAGGAAGGAATATATCTGCATTTTCAATAACATTACTATTAAAACAAGCCCGCCCAATCTTTATCGTTTCCCCGCTAAAGGTGTAGCCAGATTTCATTGCTTCTATAAATTCTTTTTCGTTTGCCATAATTAGGATGTATTGAGTTTAAAACCGTTAAACAGTGAATCTGTTTATTTGAAACTATTGTATGTTTTACAGCAACTTTTGCAAGGCTTTATAGGTTTTTAGGCTAAGCCGAAACAGTGTAAGGCAGTTTAAAGTAAAAGGTTGAGCCTTTGCCCGGCTCACTATCTATCCAGAAGATTCCTTTGTGTCGAAGCAGGATTTCGGAGGCTACGTACAAGCCAAGGCCTAAGCCATCATATTTCATTGCGGTTTGATCTACCCTGTAAAACCTGTCGAATAGTTTTCCCATGTGCTCTTTTTCTATCCCAATACCAAAATCCTGTACGCCAACTATTATATCGTTGCCGTCAATAACTGATCTAACTTTTACTTTATCAGCATCTGGAGAGTATTTTATAGCATTTGTAAGGAAATTAACCAACACCTGCTCAATCCTGAACCTGTCGCCTTCCAAAAGTGCATCGGGGTTTTCTTCTATTATAATCTGATGAGTTAAAGTAGTTTGTTGAATACTATTAACAGACTCTGATATTAGATCGCTTAAATTGAATCGGGCAATATTATAGGTCATTTTCCCTCCAATTATCTTGGATACATCAAGGAGGTCATCCACCAGATTTTCAAGCCGATGCAATTGGTGGAGGCTATTTTCAATAAATTTATTAGGAGCAGCTCTATTAGAACGCTCAAGCAATTGCATATAAGCTTTCAAACTTGTTAAAGGGGTTTTTAGTTCATGGCTTGCAATGCTGATAAACTCATCTTTTTTCTGTTCGATTATTTTATGTTCTTCTATATCGGTATTAGTGCCAATCCACTTTACAATTTTATCGTTGTTTTTAAATGGCAGGGCCCTGGCCAGGTGCCAGCGGTAGCTTCCATCGGCTTTTAATAGGCGAAATTCTACCTGGTACAGATCTCCTGTGCTCAATGCTATAGTCCAGGCTTCAAGGCAACCGGGCAAATCTTCCGGATGTATAAATTGCTGCCACCCCGCACCAATTATTTCATTAGCAGTTCCGCCAAAATAATTCTGAGTCCATTCGTTAACATATTCCAATCCGCCTTCTGCATTAGAAGTCCAAACCTGTTGTGGCATAGATTCAGACATTAACCTGAACTGTGTTTCGCTTTGTTCTAATTTTAATTTGCTTTCAACCTGATCGGTAATTTCTGTTGCTATGGCAATTACTCCTCCAATATGGCCATCAACCTCTCTAAATGGCTCGTACACAAAATTAACGTAAATAGTTTTTTCTACGCCATTCCTGTAGAGAGCAAGTGGCACCTCTCTGCCCACAAATGGCATCCCGGTCAAACGTACATTATCAAGCAGTTCTTCAAAACCCTGACCTTTTACAGATGGAAGGACATCAAAAATAGGCTTGCCCGTAAGTTCTTCAAAAGTTTTGCCATATAATTCGCACAACGGAGGATTTATCAGATCGACAATATAATTTTCTCCTTTAAATATGCCTATGCCTACAGGTGCTTGCATAAAAACCGAATAGAGCTGCTTCTGCTGAAGCCTTAAGGCATCTGCTCCTTTTTTTTCTTTTTGGCCAAGCTTTACAATTTCGGTAACATTTATTGGCGAATGAATAAGAAATTTAACATTTCCCTCCTCATCAAGCACGGGCGTATTTATGGTTGTCCAATACCGCTCTTCAAAATCATCGCTTCCAATTATTGGTATATCATACCTGTAATTTTGCATGGTATGAGGCTTTTTTGTAGAGATAGCTTCGTTAAATGAAAAGATTGTCCGCTCTATATTCTTAGAAACACTGTCGGTAGGATTTTCGGGGAAAGCACCGAATACAGAATTGCCAATTAGCGATTCTCTGGTACTATTTGTAGCTTTGAGATAGGCATCATTTACTTCAAGTATAGTATAGAAAGGCGCATCGGTATCTAAAATTAATTTAGTAGAAGGGCTGTTATAAAAAACGTCTTTGTAATCCTCCTGAGAAATTGCAGGTACCTGTTGCATATGTAGAACTGAGTTGGGGGGTGTATAGCAAAGGTAATAAATAGCAGATTGTTTGTTGATAAATATAAAAAGTGATCTCTCAATTTAAAGCTAGCAATATAATGCAATATGGCTTTTAAAACTGAAATGGCTTTGTTCTGTTACTATACTATACATTATGAGCATTCAATCTATCAATCCATATACTGGCAAAGAAATAAAAATATATAAAGAAACCAGTTTAAAACAAATTATCAAAAAAATTGACGACACTCAAAATGCCTGGCAGGTGTGGAAGCACAGCACGTTTGAAGAAAGAGCACATTTATTAGAAAACACAGCTTCCGTTTTATACAAACGTAAAAAAGAACTTGCCCGGCTAATGGCACTGGAAATGGGCAAACCAGTTAAACACGGCATGGTTGAAATTGAAAAATGTGCCCTTGCATGTGATTACTATGCAAAAAATGCATGGAAAATTCTAAAAGACGAACCAGTAACTACTGACGCTGGCAAAAGCTTTATAAGCTTTCAGCCTTTAGGAATTGTATTAGCCATAATGCCCTGGAATTTTCCTTTCTGGCAGGTTTTCCGATTCCTTGCCCCTTCTTTAATGGCCGGGAATTGCGCTTTGCTTAAACATGCCTCTAATGTGCCCGGATGTGCACTGGCTATTGAAGATATTATTTTAGAGGCTGGATATCCTGATTTTGTATTTCAAACATTGCTTATAAAGGGAAAGCAGGTATCAAAAGTTATTGAAAGCCCTTATATAAAAGCTGTAACGCTTACCGGAAGTACCGATGCGGGCATACAAGTTGCTCAGAAATCGGCTTCGCTTCTCAAAAAAACTGTGCTTGAGCTTGGTGGCAGCGATGCGTATATCATACTTGAAGATGCTGATCTTGAACTGGCAGCGCAGGCATGTGCCGACAGCCGTTTAAACAATGGTGGGCAAAGCTGCATTTCTGCAAAACGCTTTATAGTTGTTAAGCAGGTCGAGAAAGAGTTTATTAAACTTTTCAAAAAGAAAATGGCAGATAAGGTGATTGGCGACCCCTTGGAGGAAAGCACAGAAATGGGGCCTATGGCAAGGATTGACTTACGAGACCAGTTGCATGAACAGGTTATGAAAAGCATTGCGAAAGGGGCAAAATGTATTTTAGGCGGCAAAGTGCCCAAAGGCGAAGGTGCATTTTATTGCCCTACAATACTTACCAGAGTAAAAAAAGGCATGCCAGCTTATGATGAAGAGCTTTTTGGGCCAGTAGCAGCAGTTATTTCTGCAAAAGATGAAGCCCATGCAATATCCATTGCAAATGATAGCCCTTTCGGGCTGGGAGCAGCTGTTTTTACAAAAAATATCAAACGTGGCGAAGAGATTGCAGCTAACCATTTAGATGCAGGCTCGTGTTTTGTAAATGCGTTTGTAAAATCTGATGTGCGATTGCCATTTGGAGGAATAAAGCAATCGGGTTACGGGCGGGAATTAGGGACTTATGGGATAAAAGAGTTTGTAAACATAAAGACTGTGTTTATAAGTAGCTAAGCCTCAAACTTATAGCCTACCCCTTTTACGGTGCTAACATATTTGTCGCCTAATTTTTCGCGAAGCTTGCGGATATGGACATCTATTGTGCGGTTAGTAACTATCACAGACTCGTCCCAAATGCTTTTTAGTATAGCTTCCCGGGTATAGACCCGACCTGGTTTGGTAGCTAGAAGATAGAGCAGCTCAAACTCTTTTTTTGCAAGCACAATTTTCTGTCCGTGCCGATAAACCAGGAAAGTTTCCCTGTCTATTACCAAATCGCTTATCTCCAGTTTGTCACCCTGTATTTCTTCAGATTGTAAATTGCGGCGTAAAATGGCATTTATCCTGCTTACCAGCGTGCGTGGCTTTATGGGTTTTGCTATATAATCATCGGCACCCACATTAAAGCCTGCAATTTCAGAATACTCTTCGCTGCGTGCAGTTAAAAAGACCATAAAAGTATTTTTAAATTCGGGCATGGCCCTCATAATCCTGCATGCCTCAATGCCATCCATTTTTGGCATCATAATGTCAAGCACAATCAGATCGGGCAGGAAAGTTTTGGCTTCAGATATAGCATTGTAACCGTTTTCGGCGGTCCTTACCAGATACCCCTCTTTCTTGAGGCTATATTCTATTAGCTCCAGTATATCTGGTTCATCATCTACTATCAGAATTTTTTGCCTTGTAGCGCTCATCCGTTTGTTATTTGCTAAAGTAGTTCCAATTGGGCATCATAATGTTAACAGATTATTATGAAATTGTTAATCACTAATTCAACGTTCGCTTTAAGAAATCGGCCAATTCAATCCCCCGAAGGTTTTTCGCAAGTATTTCGCCTTTAGGACCTAGCAGGAACGATGATGGTATGGCATCAATTTTATACATCTTGGTAACTTTGCCGTTCCATGTATCCTTACTAAGCTCAGACACATGCGACCATGTTAGCCCATCATCTTTTATTGCCTTTAGCCATGCGGTTTTATTCTCATCAAGGGAAACGCTCAAAATATCAAAGCCCTTATTTTTAAATGCCATGTATTGTTTAACTACGTTAGGATTTTCTTCGCGGCAAGGCACGCACCATGATGCCCAAAAATCTAATAGCACGTATTTTCCTTTATAGTCCGACAGGCTTATTTGCTTCCCATCGGGTGTTGGAAGAGTAAATACAGGTGCTTGTTTCCCGATAGAAATTGGTTTTATATTCTCCATTTTCGCCACAAAAGATTGCACAGCCGTATTTTTTGGGAATAAGGGCTTAATATCTTCGGCAAATTTTATCATCTCTGCCTCGTATTTATCAGGATTGTTGATTGTTCCTATAGCATAAAAACCCGCAAGGTTCCCTTTGTTTTTTTCACTGAACTCTAATGCTTCTACAGCATAGGCATCCATATTTTTAAGCAGCTGAGGCATTAAGGAATTGTAAATTGAATCTTTTGAATTGGGATGGATGGCTAATGCCGCCTCATAATCATGCTGTAGCTTAACATACCCCTGCCCGTATTTGTTGCTGATCTGGTTGAATTCCCGCACCTTCTCTGATGCTTCCGAGCCACCAATCTGGTAAATATTGGCAGAATCTGCAATATTGGTTTCAAAAGTAATGTCATCCCCATTTTGTGCAATCACCATAAAACTTTTCTCGCCAAAAGCCAGAGTGTAAAAATCAGGATCAGGTGCTGTGCGCTTAAATTTGAATTCGCCCCTATCGCTCAGCAAAGCCGAGTCGATCAATTTATCTGTTTTGTACAGATATACTTTTTTAATATTGCCAACATTGGTAGCCTTGCCGCTTATGTTAAATTCAGTTTCCTTTTTACAGGCAGCAAACAGAAATGCCGCTAGCCCCACAAAACTCAATATTCTCTTCATTATTTTAACGATTCTAATTTTTCTATTACTAATTTATTGGCAGTTTTAGGGTCTATTTTGCCTTTTGAAAGCCTCATCACTTCGCCCATAAACAAACCCAATACACCTTTTTTGCCACTATTAAATTCAATTACCTTTTCAGGATACTGCGCTAAGGCAACCTCAATATATCGGCATAGTTCAGCAGTATCTGTATCCATTGATAAATTAAGCTGAAGCATGTGTTCTGCGGCTGTCCTTTCGGGATTTCTGAGCATAGCCGGAAATAATTGCTGCGATGCTGATGAATAATTTATTTTGCCCGAATCTATCAACGAGATTATTTCTGCTACAGATTTTGCTATTTTATCTGTTATTGAGGCCTCTTGTTCATCCACATTTAAAAAAGATTGCACAGGTCCGATAACCCAATTTGCCGCTGATTTGTAATTTGAAGTATACTCTATAACTCTCTCAAAGAAATCTGCTGTAGCTTTTTCGCTTGTTAAAAGTGCTGCATCATAAGCAGAAAGGCTATAATCTTTTGCATATCTGTTGCTGCGCTGTTCTGGAAGTTCTGGAAGGTTTTTAAGGATATCTTCCACCCACTCCCGGCTTAAATGCAAAGGCTGTAAGTCTGGCTCGGGAAAATAACGGTAATCATTAGCCATTTCCTTTGAGCGAAGAACCGATGTTTCCCCTGTTGCAGCATCAAAATTAAGGGTGTTCTGGCTTATATGCCCGCCAGCTTCTACAGTCTTTGCCTGCCTGGCAAATTCATAATTTATAGCTCGCTGCAAGTTGCGGATAGAATTCAGGTTTTTGACCTCGCACCTGTTTCCAAATTCCTTTTCGCCCCTCAAACGTATTGAAATATTTGCATCGCATCGCAAGCTGCCTTCTTCCATATTCCCATCGCAAATATCTAGGTATCGCACAATCTTTCTGATTTCGGTCAGGTAAGCGGCAGCTTCTTCAGCAGAGCGGATATCAGGTTCAGATACAATCTCTAAAAGTGGGACTCCGGCCCTGTTAAGGTCTATAAGCGAAAAAGGGTTAACTTTATCATGCATGCTTTTCCCTGCATCCTCTTCCATGTGAATGCGGTTTATACGGATTTTGCGCTCCTCTGATTTATTGGTGCATACACTGATATATCCTGATTGACAAATTGGCGATTGATCCTGCGTGATTTGATATCCTTTTGGCAAATCAGCATAAAAATAATTCTTACGATCAAAATGGTTGTTCAAATTAATATTGCACTTGGTTGCCAGACCCAATTTTACAGCATATAAAACCACTTCGCGGTTTAATTTTGGCAATGTGCCCGGAAGGCCTAATGATACTGGGCTGGTTTGCTGGTTAGGGCCTGCGCCGAAAAGGGCAGAATCCGAAGAGAAAATTTTTGACTTTGTTGATAATTGCACATGAACTTCTAAACCAACAACAAGTTCATATTTATCTGATCTATTATCTTTAAATCCGGTCACCTAAGTATAGCTGGTTGATTTTATTTTTCAAATATAGCACTTATGTTAAACAACGAGGCTTTTGTTATGTTTATAAAGCTGGCATACTAATTGACATAACACATTAAATAAAGAAGATTATGAAAAGAATAGCACTAGTATTTGCATTAAGTTTAGCAGCACTGCTGCCCCAAACTACACATGCACAAATTCATGTAAACGTTAATTTAGGTGCACAGCCTTTATGGGGCCCTGTAGGCTATAATCAGGCAAATTATTACTATCTGCCCGATATAGATACATATTACGATGTTGCAAACAAGCAATACATTTATATGAACAATGGGCAATGGGCATTTTCAAATACGCTGCCTGCAAAGTATAGCAGCTATAATCTTTATAATGGTTATAAGGTTGTTTTAAATACTCCTAAGCCATATTTGAATTACAATACCGACAAAGTTAAGTATGTTAAATATAAAGGTGCAAAAAGCCAGCCTGTGATTAAATATAGTGCAGACCCTAAATACAAAACTATTCATACAAATGTTAATGGCGTGCCTCCTGGACAAGCCAAGAAAATAGTTGTCAATAGCGGGCAAAGGACAGTTATTGCTGGAAGCAATGGCGAAAGAACTCAGAATGGCAAAATAAAGGTTAAGGATCACGAAGATGACCGTGATATGGAAAGAATGAATGGAAATGGAAATGGCAACAATGGAAATGGCAATAAAGAGGGAAATGATAAAGGCCATGGAAAAGGAAAAGGGAAGGATTAATTTATTTAACAAAATAAAAAAGCCTGTAATTACAAAATTACAGGCTTTTTTGTGCTTAGATAATTGCTTCCCGAACTCTTATTAACTTGATGAGCAAGTTCTCTAGCAAATCAAGCTGCAGCATGTTGGCGCCATCTGATTTAGCATGTGCTGGATTGGGATGGGTTTCAATGAAAAGCCCGTCTGCTCCTACAGCAATTGCCGCTTTTGCTATAGTTTCAATAAGGTGTGGCTTTCCACCAGTTATGCCACCGCTTTGATTAGGCTGCTGAAGCGAATGTGTACAGTCCATTACTACCGGAACCCCAAACGAGCGCATTTCTGGGATGCCCCGGAAGTCTACAATCAAATCCTGATAACCGAAAGTATTTCCCCGATCGGTCAATATTACATTTTCATTCCCTGATTCTTTAACCTTATCAACCGCATATTTCATAGAAGCGGCAGACAAAAACTGCCCTTTTTTAATATTTATGGTTTTCCCGGTTTTAGCTGCCGCGATAAGCAAATCAGTCTGGCGGCATAAAAATGCAGGTATCTGCAATACATCCACAAATTCAGCAGCCATGGCAGCTTCATCAGCTTCATGGATATCGGTGACCGTGGGCAATCCAAAATCTTTACTGATTTTAGCCAGTATTTTCAAAGCTTTTTCATCGCCAATCCCTGTAAAAGAATCTCCCCTTGACCGATTGGCTTTACGATAAGACCCTTTAAAAATGAAAGGTATTTGAAGTTTGTCGGTTATAGCGATTATTCTTTCGGCAATTTTCATTGCAATCTCTTCGCCCTCAATTGCACAAGGGCCAGCCATAAGGAAGAAATTATTGCCGGATGTAAATTTTATTTGGGGGATGTTGCTGACAGCCATATAAAAATTAAAATCAGTTTCCCATTTCAGACAGAAACTTGATCCTCATTAGCTGAAGCTCTTCCCTTGTATAATCGTCTGTGCCGAGTTCTTTTAATGCCTGGTCTATAGAATCAATTTCGCTGCCTCTAAAATAATCAAATACCTCATCCTGCCTGTCCTCCTCAATCATATCATCAATATAATAATTGAGGTTAAGCTTGGTACCAGAATTTACAATAGTTTCTACTTCTTTTAAGATTTCTTCATAAGAAATTCCTTTGGATGAAGCAATGTCATCAAGAGCAATATGCCTATCGATATTTTGAATTATGGATACTTTCAGGGCTGATTTATTGGCTGCGCTTTTAATCACTAAATCAATTGGCCTGTCAATATCATTTTCATCTACATACTTGCTTATCATTTCAACAAATAAGCCACCAAATTTAATAGCCTTGCCCGAACCTACGCCCTGTATTTGCTTAAGCTCGTCTATGGTAATTGGATAATGCGTGCACATTTCCTCTAAAGAAGGATCTTGAAAAATTACAAAAGGCGGCAGGTTTTTCTGCTTGGCAATTTTTTTACGCAGATCTTTTAGCATCTGCAGCAATTGAGTATCCAAAGTGCCACCAGCCTGTGCAAGGCCTTCTTCCTGCTCATCTTCGGTTATTTCTATAGAATTATTCAAAATAAATCGAAGGGTATGCGGACTTTTTATAAAGCCTTTACCTGATTTAGTGATATTTAACAGGCCATAACTATCAGTGTCTTTTGCTATATAATTATTGAGCAGTGCCTGCCTCATCAGTGATTTCCAAAGAATAATGCCATCTTCTGCACCGCTCCCAAATTCAGGAATTTTATCGTGCTCATAGGATGTTATCTGCTGATTTTCAACGCCCATCATTATATTCAGGATGTGGTGGTCATCAAATTTCTCGCCTAAATCCTGGATAAGTTTTAATGTGGTCTGCAGTTTTTCTGAAGCATCAAAATATGTTTTAGGATGGCGGCAGTTATCGCACATGTTATTGCAGCCGGTCTCATTAAAGTTTTCGCCGAAATAATGCAATATCTGCTTCCTTCTGCATACAGAAGACTCAACGTAGTCTATTACCTCTTTAAGTATCTGAGTGCCTATTTCTCGTTCAGAAACAGGCTTATCTTTCATAAATTTGGTAAGCTTTTCAATATCTTTTTCAGCATAAAAAGCTACGCAATACCCCTCACCGCCATCTCTGCCAGAACGCCCGGTTTCCTGATAATATCCTTCCATGCTTTTGGGGATATCATGGTGGATAACAAAGCGCACATCAGGCTTGTCTATTCCCATTCCAAAGGCAATTGTTGCAACAATTACCTCCACATCTTCCATCAAAAACTTATCCTGTGTATCGGCCCTGGTTTTTGGCTCAAGCCCGGCATGATAAGGCAGTGCCTTTATGCCATTAAGGTTCAAAGCTTCTGCAACCTCTTCAACTTTTTTACGGCTTAGGCAATAAACGATGCCGGATTTACCGGAATGCCCTTTTATAAATCGAACAATCTCCTTAAGCACATTACGCTTTGGGCGCACTTCGTAAAATAGATTAGGACGGTTAAATGATGATTTGAACAATGTGGCATTGTTCATTTGCAAATTTTTCTGAATGTCTTGCTGTACTTTGGGCGTTGCAGTAGCTGTAAGTGCAATTATTGGGATATCATCACCAATATTATTGATTACCTGCCTGATCTTGCGATACTCGGGCCTGAAATCATGCCCCCATTCTGAGATGCAATGCGCTTCATCCACAGCTACAAACGAGACGGTAATAAGGCGAAGAAAATCAATATTTTCTTGTTTGGTCAACGATTCTGGAGCTACATACAGAAGCTTGGTTTCTCCGCTGATAACATCCTGCCTTACTTTAGCAATTTCAGCTTTATTAAGTGATGAATTTAGAAAGTGTGCAATACTATCTGTCCCGCCAAAAGCACGTAGCTGATCAACCTGATTTTTCATCAGGGCAATAAGCGGTGAAATTACAATAGCGGTACCATCGCTCATTAAGGCAGGCAACTGGTAGCATATAGATTTGCCCCCACCTGTGGGCATAATAACAAATGTGTCTTTTTTCTGTAGTATATTGGTTATAATAGCTTCCTGGTCGCCCTTGAAGTTATCAAACCCAAAAAAATTCTGCAAGTTATCGAAAAGTGACTTCTTGATCTCCATGATCCTCTTGGGGAAAATTTTAGAAAGGGTTATAATGAATACAAAATAACATAAATTTGCCGAAAAATAGTATATAGTTTAAAAAAAACTGTTTGAAATCTCCCGCCGAAATCCTTGAAATAGCCCGCAACACCCTTCTTACCGAAGCTCAGGGAATTTCAGAATTGATACCCCGTTTAAAAAATGACTTTGCAGTGATTGTAGAAACTATACTGCACATTAAAGGCAGGGTAATAGTTACAGGAGTTGGCAAAAGCGCCATAATTGCACAGAAAATTGTGGCTACCTTCAATTCTACAGGCACGCCCTCCATATATATGCACGCAGGCGATGCAGTTCATGGCGACCTGGGAATAATACAACAACATGATCTGGTTATTTGCATATCTAAAAGTGGCAATACCGCAGAAATCAAAGTTATAGTGCCTCTTTTAAAGCAATCTGGCAATATTTTGATTGGCATGGTTGGCCAACTTGATTCATACCTGGCACATCAGGCCGATTTTATTTTAGACACAACTGTTAATACCGAGGCTTGCCCTCATAACCTTGCTCCTACAAGCAGCACTACCGCCCAACTGGCAATGGGCGATTCTTTAGCAGTTTGTTTGCTGGAATGCCGGGAATTCAGCACCGATGACTTTGCAAAATATCATCCCGGTGGAGCGCTCGGAAAACGCTTATATCTTAAAGTAAGCGATTTAGCAGCAACAAACGATAAGCCTCAGGTTTCGCCGGGCGCATCCATTAGAGAAGTAATTGTTGAAATCACCAAAAAACGCCTTGGTGCGGTGGCAGTTATTGAAGATGGGAACATTTTAGGGATCATTACAGATGGAGATATTAGAAGGATGATGGAAAAATATGATTCTATTGAGGGCATATATGCTAAAGATATTATGGGATGTACGCCTAGGAGCATACCTAAAACCGAATTGGCCATAAATGCCCTTGAGATAATGCGGGCAAATAATATTACGCAAATATTGGTAACAGATGGTATTTCATATAATGGAATTGTACATTTGCACGACCTATTAAAAGAGGGGATATTTTAACATCAATCTGCCTTACTAGAGCTTTATAATATTTATCTGATGGAGAATAATTTTGCTATAATTATGGCTGGTGGCATTGGCAGCCGGTTCTGGCCCATTAGCCGCACATCGCATCCCAAGCAGTTTATAGATATTCTTGGCACTGGCAAAACGCTTATCCAAACAACATACGAGCGCTTTTTGAACATTGTTCCTAAAGAAAACATCTATGTTGTAACTAACGATATTTATACCGATCTGGTAAAGGCACAATTGCCAGATATTGCCGACACGCAAATACTGGGAGAGCCTGTTATGCGTAACACTGCTCCATGTATTGCATATGCCTGCCACAAAATCCATTCTATCAATCCAAATGCCTGCATCGTTGTGGCACCATCTGATCATCTTATTTTAAATCCAGAAGGCTTTATAAATGACATTAATAAGTCGCTTAAAACCGCAAGAGAAAACAATTGCCTGATTACTTTAGGCATTAAGCCTTCCAGGCCAGATACCGGCTACGGCTACATCCAGTACAACTCGCAAACTATTGATAACGAGTTTTATAAAGTTAAAACATTTACAGAAAAACCTAATCTTGAACTGGCAAAAGAGTTTATCGAAAGCGGGGATTTCCTTTGGAACGGAGGCATATTTGTATGGTCGGTAAATTCAATACTTAGGGCTTTTGAACTATACCTACCGGATATAAATGATATATTCAGGGATACAGAAGAAACGGTATACAATACTTCTGGCGAACATGCCTTCATCCAAACAGCTTATTACCAGTGCACCAATATCTCTATTGATTACGGGATTATGGAAAAAGCAAACAATGTTTATGTTTTGCCTACTGATTTTGGCTGGAGCGATCTTGGAACATGGGCTTCTATATATGATCTTGCTGATAAAGATTATGTTGGCAATGCTGTGATACCAACAGAAAAAGTAATTATGTACGATTCCTCAAATTGCATGATAAATGTGCCGACAAATAAGCTGGTTATTTTAAAGGGATTGCATGATTTTATTGTAGTTGAGTCTAATAATACGCTCATGATCTGCCCCAGGTCTGAGGAGCAAAATGTTAAACAGGTTGTAGCAGATGTAAAAGGTAAATTCGGGGCGGAGTATATTTAGTAAGCGGCAACTTCTTCTTTTAGGCGTCATTCCGCACTTGATGTGGAATTGTAAAGCTCCTGTTTTTTTTACGCATTACTATTCCTGCTTTCGCAGGAAAGACGAGCGAACAAATATCTTATACCACCATCCGCTGCCTTATCGCTTCATATAATATTACCCCTGCCGAAACCGAAACGTTCAAAGATTCTATTTCGCCAAACATCGGGATTTTAGCCAGATGATCTGCAATCCTGATAAGCTCATTCGAGATACCGGTATCTTCAGCTCCCATAACAATTGCCGTTGGCACCGTATAATCCGGCTTATATAAATTATCATTTGTTTTCTCCGTGCATGCAACCAGTTGCAGGCCCGAATCCTGCAAGAAACGAGCTACTTTCTGCAAGCTTTCATGCCTGCATACCGGGATTTTATAAAGAGCTCCTGCTGAAGTTTTAATAGCATCAGGGTTTATTTGTGCCGAGCCTCTGGCCGGAACAACTATAGCTTGCACACCTGCGCATTCTGCTGTACGTGCAATAGCCCCAAAATTCCGGACATCGGTTATCCCATCCAATATAAGAATAAGGGGTATTTCTCCTTTTTCAAAAATTAAAGGGATAATGTTTTCAATTTTGTCGTAACCAATTGGAGAAATAAAAGCTACTACGCCCTGATGGTTTCCGGGAGTTATCCTGTTAAGCTTTTCTATTGGCACCATCTGGAACACCAGATCGTGCTCTTTAAGCAGATTTTTAAGTTCCTGAAAAATTGGCCCCATTAAACCACGCTGCACAAAAACAGATTCTAATTCTTTGCCGCTTTTAACAGCTTCAATTACAGCACGCATGCCGAACACCATTTGATTGGATTCTCTTTTTTGCCCGAAAGGCTTAGTGTTCATAGCTTAAAGATTTGAAGTTGCCAAGGTAGCTAAATTTTAATTTCAGCCGTGTTACATTGCTTCGCAGATTTTGTTTGTATGGCTTTTTAAACAGTTCAAAAGTTATAAACATGTTAATCGATAAGATAATAAATGCGATAATCGGCGTTAATTAACAACTTATCCACAGACGATGTTGGCAATATAACAATGCATTTATACCAGAATCAAATAGTGTATTTTACTAAAATTTTACGCTGTTTATAACTAAAAAATCTGGCTCGCACTATTTAATATATTTTTGTTTCCCCATGAGTTTAGATAACGAACAAGATTTTAGCCGAAGCAAAAATACAACAGTGCCAGAGCGCCGCACTCGCCTTAACAATATGGTTAGCGGGCTGGGAAAACTCCCTCCACAAGCTATTGATTTAGAAGAGGCTGTTCTTGGGGCACTTATGCTTGAAAAAGATGCTTTATCTGCCGTTATAGACATCCTGAAGCCTGAAGTTTTTTACAAAGAAAGCCATCAGAAAATATTTGAAGCCATTACGGTTTTATTCCAAAAGTCATCCCCGGTAGATATATTAACTGTAACCGCCCAAATGCGGCAGTTAGGATCGTTAGAAATGATTGGTGGAGCGTATTATATTACAGAGCTTACCAACAGGGTAGCATCAGCAGCGAATATTGAATATCATGCCCGAATTATTTCCCAAAAATATATTCAGAGGGAACTGATACGGATTTCGACCGAAATAATTCAGAATGCGTACGAAGACACCTCCGATATTTTCGACCTTTTAGATCATGCCGAGAAAAACCTTTTTGAAATAGCTCAAAACAACCTTCGCCGAGATTCCCGCAAAATGGATGATATTATGCGTGAATCTATAGAAACACTTGAGAAACTCAAAGACAAGGTGGATGGCTTAACAGGAGTGCCATCTGGCTTTACAGACTTAGATCGCATGACCTCGGGCTGGCAAAATTCGGACCTTGTTATCATTGCTGCACGCCCTGCAATGGGAAAAACAGCTTTCGTATTAAGTTGTGCAAGAAATGCTGCTGTAAAATTCAATCGCCCGGTAGTGGTTTTTTCACTCGAGATGTCATCTGTTCAATTAGTCAACAGGCTGATTTCTGGCGAGACCGAAATTGAGCAGGAGAAGATCCGTAAAGGAAGCCTTGCAGAATGGGAATGGGCGCAGTTACACTCAAAAATTGGAGGCCTTACTGATGCTCCGTTATTTATAGATGATACGCCAGCCCTTAATATCTTCGAATTTAGGGCTAAATGCCGCAGGCTGAAATCTCAATATGATATACAGCTGATCATTATTGATTACCTGCAATTGATGCATGGGAAAGGCGATAATAAGAGCGGGAACCGAGAGCAGGAAATAGGCAGCATATCGCGTGCTTTAAAATCAGTTGCCAAAGAGCTGAATGTTCCGGTTATAGCGCTTTCGCAATTGAGCCGGGCCGTAGAGAACCGTCCGGGAGCCAGCAAGCGCCCTATGCTTTCAGATTTGCGTGAATCCGGCTCCATAGAACAAGATGCAGATATGGTATTGTTCCTGTACCGACCGGAATATTACGGCCTTACAGAAGATGAACAGGGACGTTCTACAGTTGGCGTAGGCGAGGTTATCATCGCCAAGCACCGCAATGGCGAAACGGGAACAGTTCCGTTGAAATTTGTAGGCAAGTATGTGAAATTTACAGACCTTGACCAGGATTTCTCCTCTCCAACTTCCTTCGGAAGCCCTGATCCTTTTGCAGGGATGGCGCCCTCAACAGATTTTGAAAAACCGAACAACTTCATTATCCGCCCATCCAGAATGGATGATATTGATGAGGAGCCGCCGTTTTAAGTGCTCTGTCATTCTGAACGGAGTGAAGAATCTATAGCCTACATTTTATTCATCCTGAACCTTTTTTCATCCTGAACTTTTTTGTCATTCTGAACGCAGTGAAGAATCTATAGCCTACATTTTTATTCATTCTGAACCTTTTGTCATTCTGAACGCAGTGTTTGTCATTCTGAACGGAGTGAAGAATCTCTATCCTTCAGGGGAATGCCAAGCGAATAGCACTGCCAAATTTGGCACTTTGCCATTCTGAACAAACTGTTGATATTCTGATCTGCCAGTTAGCGGAGAAGAATCTAAGAACTAAGTTCCCTTCCTACGTCAGATAACAAAGCGTTTTGTCATTCCAACACCGGAGGAATCTTTTCTAATAAATTTCAAGTATTCACGCTTCCATTAAAGGGATTTCCTGGCAAATAACTTACATATCCTTCACTGTGTTCAGGATGACAGCTACTCCACCTCCAGTTTCCCTTCAATAGAATCATCTAGCGTTTTTCCTGTTACCAGTGATGTTGCCATTTTCAAAAAAGCAACAATGTTCCCGTGCTTATTGTCCCAATAGTAACCTTGCATTGGCTCAACCTTTATTACGCTTATCCGCGGGTCATCTTTCCCTTCGGTAAACCACACTTTAACAATCTGCTCCCACAGCTCTTCAATCTTATCTTTATCGTCAAATATTTCGCAGATCCCATAAACGCTCATAAAACCCGAGTGCTTTGAGCCCTGAAACAGCAACTGAACAAAAGGGTCGTGCGTTAGCTCGTCGTTCTTGTGGCTGTCTTTGCTGCTCAGGAACCAGATATTTCCTTCGTCATCTACCTTTTGTGCCGACATAGGTCGGGTAGAAAAAGGCAATCCGGTTTTAATGTTGGAGCAAAAGAAACAGGATTCTGTCTTTTCTGCCAACTCTTTCAGTTTTGCTATAGCCTCGGCACCGCCAAGGTCCTTCATATTTTCTTCTGGCTGATTTTGATTGATGCTGTCCATGTTTTTCGATTGTTAGTTTATGATAAACTGAAAAAAAGGAAAATTGTTGAGGCGAAGATTAGGCAGACATGGATTGGCTCTCAATGATGTTTTTAGAGGCGTCGGTACAAAATGACGATAAACTATCGGGGTAACTGAAACGTATATTCTTATTAACTTTATAAATATTTAAAAGCAATGGACTTAAAACACACGTTCACGGTTGAAGAGGTTTTGGAGATAGCTTTGACCTTAAAGATGGAAGATCGAAAAAAAGTGCATGAAGAGATTCGGAAATCCTTATTGAACGAAAAAGAAATTTTGGAGCGAATTTCGCCGCTTCACAACAATTTTGAAGAAACCTACAAAAACCTCGCTTAATTAGAAATTATGCAAGCGTTTAACTGATTACAATCAATGGATTCTAAACACACTTATACTGTCGAAAAAGTATTAGAAATAATAAATTCGATGGACGTTAAAGATAAAGAAAGTGTAAAAACCATCCTCTTACTTGGAGAAGCTGAATTTGAGCGGCTAATAAAAATGGATTTCGATAAGTATGGCAATACAATCCCAACCCTTGCCTAGAGCTTAAAAATCCCAGATACGCGTGCGGATACGTTTTACGTAGTTCCGGATATCTAGCACAAAGGCAGCCAGAAAATAAAAGATAACAGGAAAGCCAACTGCCAAAAAAGAGGTATAGATAAAAAACAGTCGGATTTTAGACATGGAGATATTGAACCTCTCGCCAAGGTAGGCGCAAACCCCGAAGGATTGCCTCTCAAAATATGTAAAAATCCGTTGCACCATTCTTTAAGCAGTATTGATCAATTTAGCTCCAATTCCACAAGTTAGGCATTTTTTAGTATCGCAATACATTTTTTTCAATTGTAAAAGCGCTTGCGAAGCTCCAGCATGCTCCGGGCTCAGCCCTATTTTAGTGAAACGGTTTATGATATGATTTGTTTCCGGAGGCAAACTTTCAAGCAGGGCCAGAGATCGGTTTATGAAATATTCTTTGCCCATGTATTTGCCATAGCTGAATAGAAAAACAGCAACCGTATTCAACAGGATGTTGTTGATTGAATCAGAACCTAATTGCGGAGATGCTTTGCTGATTTCTGTATCAAACCTGAAATGCGTTTGCCAGTAATTATTTACGGGCAATTCGCTGAACAATGCTTTAATAGCTTTTACATCTTTTACTTCTATTATTTTTGAAAATAAATGGCTCGACTTTACTATCAAAGCTGCGAATTGCGCAAGGCGGATTGTAGGAAAGTTCTGCGGCCTTAAGCGCAGGAATTTCCATACAAATACCTCTAACGGGCGTAAATTATACTTCTGCTTTAAAAAATTAAATTCTTCCTTTAGCGTTTCCGGATACTCATCATTAAATCCATCAGTTAAATAACCTGCCTGGCCAAAAATGAGCGCTTCTATTTGAAAGGAGCTGTTTTTGTGTTTCGCTAATATTTGCTGCGGCAAAGATTTTGCTAGCATTTCAAAAGGAAGGGCATTAGTTTTAAAGCCAAAATTTCTGGCAAGCATCACGTAAAACGCATCGTCCCAGCTTCCTTTTAACTGTGCGACTAATTGGCTAACTATTTCATGTTTTTCTTCCAGCCGCTCAACCAATACGCGTGATAACCAGCTATTTGTATGAAATTTATCAACTGTAGAAACAATATTTTCGCAGGGTATCCAGTTTAGGTTCTGCATCAGCCCGCTATATCTTAATTCCAGTTCTGGCGAAATCCTCCCCTTTAAAATAAGTGTTGGAATTTCTGAGCCATCAAGCCGATATACAGCTTGATCATGCTCGAACACCACATGAAGTATTACATTTTCATAGGCTTTATCTAAAGTGTGCCGATGCCTTTCCCAATCGGAAGAACGTAAGTGAATTTCAACATTACCCGCCCATAAGGTGCCACCTATTTTGATTTTAGCATGCTCAAAGTCAGGGCCGGCATTTTTATTATGTATGCCTACTGAAACGACCACTATTTCTTCGCCCTGAGCAGTAACTAATTCATCACGGTCAAAAAGCCTGAATTGCCATATATAGTGGAGAAAATCTTCATTAAAGTGCACTGTTAAATTTAATAAAGATTTATAAAATGTTTATGTTGTTTATGTGCTAAGGGAGATTTGGCATCAAACACTCATAATTTTCTTCTATCCCCAGCCCAAATAATGCAAAATCATATTTCACGGGGTCTGTAGGATCAAATTCCCTTAATCTCGTAGTGAGTTCAATGGCGGTTTGCCAGTCAACCTGCTTGCGTTCAATGAGGCCCAGCTTTCTAGCCACACGCTCTACGTGCACATCGCACGGGCAAACTAATTGCGAAGGGCGTATGCGTTCCCAAATCCCAAAATCAACGCCCTTATCATCTTTTCGCACCATCCATCGCAGGAACATATTTAAGCGCTTGCATGTGGATTTTTGTGCGGGCGAACTTACATGTTTAATTGTGCGGGGAGGATAATCGGGCAGGCTGAAAAAATAGGCCCTGAAATGATTGAGGTAAACTTCTATGCCTGCGGATTGATAAAGTTCAGAACTGTAACAGGGAGCAGATGCCTGCTCAATGCCAGGCTGGCCAGTTTCTATGAACTCTTCTCTATAAACCGCCTGCTTTAAACTGATTGATTGTGGCAAAAATGCATCTTCAAGGGAATCAAACCTGATATAATGCTCCTTAAAGAAATGCACGAAATACAGCAGATCGGTATCATTAAAAGTGCGATGCTTAAAACCGAGCAAGGCTTTCAAATCGGCATCAGAATGGTTTTTAACAAAAGCAAATGGCTCTCCTCCCATTCGGTCAATCAGTTCATTGCATTTGTTGATAATGGTAATCCGCTGGCCCCAGGCGAGCATAGCAGCGAAAAACCCCATTATCTCTACATCCTGTTTTACCCTGAATTTGTGGGGTATAACAATTGGGTCGTTTTTTATAAATTCTGGCTGGTTATATTGTTCAACTTTGCTGTCAAGAAAAAGCTTTAAGGAAGCGAAATCCACTGCTAAGACAGAGCCTGCCTCAAATCCTCCAGCAAATCTTCAATATCCTCTACTCCTACGCTCAATCTGAGCAAATTATCTACCACTCCGGCTTTTTCTCTTTCTTCTTTCGGGATGGAGCCATGTGTCATGCTTACGGGATGATTAATTAACGACTCTACACCGCCCAACGATTCGGCTAGTGCAAATACCTTAAATGAGCCCGCAATGCGATATGTCTCCTGCAAATCTGCGCCCTTCAGCACAATAGATATCATGCCTCCAAAATCACGCATTTGCCTTTTTGCAACTTCATGGTTTGGGCTATCTTCAAAGCCGGGCCAGTAAGTTTTTTCTACTCGTGGGTGATTTTTCAAGAACTCAGCAACAGCCCTGCCATTCTCACAATGCGCTTTCATGCGCAGGTGCAGGGTTTTTATTCCCCTTAAAACCAAGAAACTATCCATTGGCCCTGGTGTTGCCCCACATGCATTATAAATAAACCAAAGCTTTTTATAAAGCTCATCATCGTTCAGCATCAAAGCGCCCATCACAACATCAGAATGGCCACCGATATATTTGGTAACAGAATGCATCACAATATCGGCTCCGAGGTCAATTGGATTTTGGAGATAGGGAGAGGCAAAGGTATTATCAACTGTAAGGAGGATGTTGTGTTGTTTTGAGATGTTTGCGATAGCTTCAATATCAACAACCTGCATGGTTGGATTTGTTGGGGTTTCTATCCAGATAAGTTTAGTGTTCCAGTTTATATAGTTTCGGATAATTTCCGGATCAGATAAGTCTAAAAAATGGAATTTGATACCGTAATTAGAAAAAATTTTAGTAAATATCCTGTAAGATCCTCCATAAAGATCATTTCCTGTAATTACTTCATCGCCCGGGGCAAGCAACTTTAAAACAGCATCAGTAGCTCCCATCCCACTAGAAAAAGCCAGCCCATATTTTGCATTCTCCAATGCTGCAAGGCAGGTTTCAAGCGCTGTGCGTGTAGGGTTTGTGCCACGCGAATATTCATAGCCTTTATTGTCGCCCGGAGATTTTTGCCAATATGTAGAGGTTTGATAAATGGGGGTCATAATTGCCCCGGTAGTAGGATCTGGCTCCTGGCCAGCGTGAATAGCTTTTGTTGCAAACTTCATATTATTAAGATCAAAGAGCTTTGTATATGGCAAAATTATAATTCTCAATTAGAGTTTGGCATCAGAATTAAAGAATGGCATACAAAGTACATTTTTAAGTTTGATGCAAATTAGGCAATATGTTTCCCGGTGTTGCTCAAACTTTTTTATAAATATCTACGTAATAACTTTAAACGGCTCATAAGGGCATTCGGCGCAGTATTTGCATGGCATTGTGCAATTGTGATGTTTTTAAAAATATGAATTGAAGTTCTGAATAAAGTAGTAGTCGATTAAATTTAATGTTATGGTGATACCTATACTGATTGGAGTGGCTTTTATACTAATAATGGCAATTGTTTTCTTTTTCCGCAGGGGACAGGATAATACAAATTGATCAAATGGACGAACAACCTAAAATTCCAGAGCAAAAAGAAGGTGCGAGCACAGATATCTCCTCTCATAAAAAATTTGAGAGCGACAAAAAAGCTGTTGAATTTTTTTCTATCGCAAAAGAAAGGTTGATTGACATTTCTAACTGGCATAACCTCTGCGGAGAGGCTTCGGCTAAATTTCTTCTTACAGATTCTTTAGGAAATGCAGTATCTCGTTCACCTATAGAAGGCGATCATTTTAGGATAGATATCCCGGGACCTGGGTCGGTAGCGGGAGATGGCTATGATTGGGTCAAGATTGAAAAAATAACCGACCAGAGCAACCCCAATGGCAATATTGAATCTCTTTCGATACGGGTTCGACCGGCAGCTAATCCAATGGATGCCATGAAAGGAATTTCTCATTTTTTTAAGGATGGTGCTAGTTCGACTTTTTTAGTAGAGCGAAATAACAGTATTGTTAAAGCTGAAGTGCATGGAAGAAATGAAACTCCAAATACTGAAACAAGCGGAATATTAGATACTATACGAAACGTAGTTGTAGCATTAGGTGCTATGGTAGGCTTTTCAAAGCCGCAATGGCAAAGCCTGGTGGATGGGATAGTAAAATAGCCTTATAAAAAAAAGCCGCAACAAATGTTGCGGCTTTTTGCTGTGTTTTAATCCAAATTAATTTAACAAAAGGATCAATATCAAAATGATGATAATAATTGCACCTACAGAAAGATAAACTCCGCCGCCTAATGCTTTAGCCTCTTTTTTCATAGACTTTAGCTCGGTGCGCAAATCCTGGCGCTCTTGTTTAGATAAATTAGATTTATCCATGCTCTGGATTTCTTCCAGGCGATCTTTAATCTGCTGTATGCGTACTTGCTGTTGTTCAGTTGGCTCTTTTGTGGTGTTAGCAAAAGTAGGAACAGACATTACAGACATAACAAGCATAAAGCTGGCAAATAATAAATAAATCTTCTTCTTCATAATTTTTAAGTTTTAGTGTTAAGATAGTAAAATGAAATTAGGATAAAATTGTTTGTGCAGGGGGCATTTAGTTTAAAACACAATGCAAATATATATAAGCAGATTTAATTTATTCCGCTTACACCACCAGAAACTACAAACTTCATAGCATCAGTGCCGTTCATTTTCAATGGCTGCACTTTGCTTTTATTTACTACACATAACTGACCGGCAAAAGAGTAAGAAAATGGAAAATAAACAGCAACCTCGCCAGGCATGCCAAGAGCTCCCAAGTCTTTTTGCGTTAAAAACCCGATTTTCTTTAGTCCTGACCCATTTACCTCCACCAAAACAGGCTCATTGAATTTTTTTTCATCTCCAACAAATGCCTCTGTTAGATCTTTAATCGAGGAATATAAAAAGTTGAACAAAGGCAGGCGGTTAAACCATCGGTTAAACCATTGCTTTATCGGCTCTGTAATGAAATTGGTTACAATTATGCCTGCAAGCAAAATTATAAATAATACAGTTAAAATACCCAGCCCGGGTATGTACATGGGTTTACCGGTTTTTGCATCAACCCATATTACATCGCTTAAATTCAATGATTTATCCAGAGAAGATATCACCCAAAACATCAAAAAGAAGGCCGCTCCAACCGGAACAACAACCAATACTCCTTTTAAAAAATATGTCAGGATGGCTCTGAAAACCTTGTTCATTAAGTAACTTTAGCTTGTAAAAATAGTCAATAAGATCGGCATTAAGCATCGTGAAGCTACCTCATAAGGTTTGAACATACGCTGGATTTGTTTAAACTTGCATGAAATGAAAGCATTTTATGGTTTGCGCCTCGGCATTTTAGGAGGAGGACAGTTAGGGCAGATGTTGATTCAGGAAGCTATAAATTTCAACACCAAAATTTATATTCTTGATCCCGATCCGGATTGTTCCTGCAAAAACCTGTGCGACGAGTTTACTCTTGGCTCGTTGACCGATTATAAAACGGTTTATGATTTTGGCAAGAATGCCGATGTACTTACCATTGAAATTGAAAAAGTAAATATTGAAGCGCTACAGAAGCTTGAAGATGAGGGCGTACAAGTATTCCCCCAACCCCGTGTAATACGGTTAATACAGGATAAGGGCCTACAAAAGGAGTTTTTTAAACAGAACAATATTCCAACTTCACCGTTCCGGCTAATTGCATCTAAGGAAGCACTTAAAGCAGCAGAAATACCTTTCCCATTTATTCAAAAGTTGCGAAAAGACGGATACGATGGGCGGGGAGTTTATAAAATCCGAACAGCACAGGATTTAGAAGATGCTTTTGATGCTCCAAGCATTGCAGAAGAATGGATAGATTTCGAGAAAGAAATCTCTGTTATTGTAGCCCGTAGCTCTTCTGAGGAAATAAAGGCTTTTCCATGTGTTGACATGGAGTTTAATAAAGATGCTAATTTAGTAGAGTTGCTTATCTCTCCATCTAATTTGCCTCTGGAACTTCAGGAAAAGGCTGAACAAATGGCTCTTAAAATAGCTACTTATCTACAAATTGTAGGCTTGCTGGCTGTAGAAATGTTCCTGACTAAAACAGGCGAGATTTTAGTGAATGAAATTGCTCCACGCCCTCATAACAGTGGCCACCAAAGCATAGAAGGAAATTATACTTCGCAATTTGAACAACACCTGAGAGCAATATTCAATCTGCCTTTAGGCAATACCCGATGTATAAAACACGCAGTAACTGTAAACTTATTAGGTGAAAAAGGCTATGAAGGCCTTGCAGAGTATGAGGGGCTAAGGGAAGCATTAAAGCTTGATGGAACCTATGTACATTTGTATGGCAAGCCTTTTACAAAACCATTTAGAAAAATGGGACATATTACTATTATTGATGACGACCGGGAAAAGGCATTAGAAAAAGCACGGTTTATACAAGAAACAGTAAAAGTTAGAATATAGATAGCAGTGCTTAACAAAATTTATAAATGGAAAATATCCTCGTAGGCATTATAATGGGCAGTAAATCAGACTTAACTGTAATGAAAGAAGCTGCTGATATATTGAACAGCCTGGGAGTTGCCTATGAGATTACAGTTGTATCTGCACACCGAACCCCTCAAAAAATGTTTTCTTATGCCCAAAATGCTGCAGAGCGTGGTATTAAGGTAATTATTGCTGGGGCTGGCGGAGCCGCCCACCTACCGGGAATGGTTGCCTCTCTAACTTATTTACCGGTTATTGGTGTCCCTATTAAATCATCTAATTCAATTGACGGTTGGGATTCAATTTTATCCATACTTCAAATGCCTAATGGTGTTCCGGTTGCAACAGTTGCCTTAAACGGTGCAAAGAACGCGGGCATATTAGCCGCTCAAATACTGGCAACAGCAGATGATAAATTAAGCACTAAGCTTATTGAATATAAAGATGGGCTTCGCGATGCTGCCGAGAAGAGTGCAATGGATATGTAAATCAGTTCCACATTGGGTTATGGGGGAAATTTGCTATGTGAGAAAATTTAGGCCCCAACCCTCTCACCACCTCTTTCCATAAATTTTCTTCATCATCAACATATAAAACCGAAGGGTTGTACGTATTGGTTACCAGCCATGAGTTTTGATCAAGTTCATTATGTAATTGCCCTTCTCCCCATCCGGAATAACCAACAAAGAATTTTATTTCGTTCTCTTCAATCTGATTGTTGTTCACCAATAATTTTAAGGTCTCAAAGTTTCCTCCCCAATACACGCCTTCAGCTATTTTAATACCGCTATTTATACGATCATAACAATTGTGGATAAAGTGCAGGGTATCGTTCGCTACCGGGCCGCCTACAAATACCGGGAAGTTGGTATCGTAACAATCCTCTACAATATCTTTTAATAATAGGTTGCTGCGCTGGTTCAAAATATAGCCAATAGTGGCTTCTTCAGTATGTTCTGTTAGAAGAACTACAGTACGCTTAAAATTAGGGTCGAGCATAAATGGCTCTGAAACCAGTAGGCTGGAGGTTTTTGGTTCGTCGGAATTTAACATGGTATAGTTCGATATTAATAGAAGTACGTAATACTTTTTAATAAGGTTTATTATGGCGCCACATTTAGTAAGTTTGCATCAAGAATTTTACTATGCCAGTTGATAATGAAACAATAGAAGGCCTCCGGCAAGATTACCGTGCTGCTATTCTTACAGAAAAAGATGTCGCCCCAGACCCTGTTAGCCAGTTCGCTAATTGGTTTTCTCAGGCATTGGACTCTGGATTATATGAGCCAAATGCCATGACGCTTGCAACCGCCACGCATGATGGAAAACCATCGGCAAGGGTTGTACTGCTCAAAGGTTTTAGCCATGATGGCTTCGTTTTTTATACTAATTACTTAAGCCGAAAAGGCAAAGAGATTGCCAAGAACCCGGTAGTGGCACTTGTGTTTTATTGGGGAGAATTAGAGCGGCAGGTGCGCATTGAGGGGACAATTGAAAAATTAAGCAAAAGCGAATCAGAGCGCTATTTTCATTCGCGGCCCAAAGGCAGCCAGATTGGCGCACTGGCTTCTCCTCAAAGCCAGATTATTGAAGATAGGACAGCACTCGAAAAAGTATGGCAGCAATTAGAAGAAACACATGCTGAAACACAAGTACCAAAACCTTCTTACTGGGGAGGATATATTGTTAAGCCCCAAACCGTAGAATTCTGGCAAGGGCGAACAAGCCGTTTGCATGACCGTATAGAATACCGCAAGGCTGATAAGAAAAAGTGGAAAACTGTTCGGCTTGCGCCATGATAGCGAGTCAAAAAAAAATCCCCGTTTAAGAATTAAGCGGGGATTTTTTTTGGTGCTTATTTTATAGCATCAATCCTTTTTTGAGTTTCATCAGCTTTAGCTGTATCCTTCTTTATCAAATAATATCTTTTAAGATTTTGTAAAGGAAGGGCAGATTTTGGATCTAACTCTACAGCTTTTAATAAGTATGGCAAGGATCGGTCAAATTCCGCGTTAGCCCTTTTTATTTCAGCCTGATATTCAGTTACCTTTTTAGGATCCAGCTTATTAGCGGAATTGTAAATCACAATGCCATTGTTCATAATAAGCCCAGCCAGGTTTATTGCTGCATTGGCATAATTAGGATCAATTGCCAGAGCTTTTTTATAGGCATCCTCTGCTTTCGGAAAATCTTTTATAGAACTATAAGCAATGCCTAAATAATATGGGAAAAGTTTATTGGCAGGCTCTTTAGCAGCTTGGGCAGTAATAGAATTTATTACTTCTTTCTCCTTTCCTGTCATCAAGCTGAACTCTATTTCTCTTGCCGGCAAAATGTTATTCTTGGGAAACTTTCTTGCCCCCTCACCTGATATTTTTATAGCGCTTACAGTGTCTTTCTGCAAAGCATATAAAACAGACAGGTTTGAATAAACATCTTCTAATAGCGAATAATTTGTATTTAGCAATGATGTGTATTTTTTTATTGCGTCCGGAAACCTTTTAGCATTTTGGGCTGCAATGCCAGCATAGTAATTAGACACAGTATCGCCGGGCATATAGGTTTCAGCCTGATCAAAGTTTGTATACGCATCTGCATACTTTTCCGCTTTATAAGCTACAACTCCCTTGTTTAGCATATAATTATACAAAAGCAGGTTTAGTGCGCTTAAATGTCCTTTCTCTTCGCCTTTGGTATCTAATGCCAGAGCTTTTTTAAGAGCCGAAGTTGATTCATTAAAATATGACTCAGCTTTTGCAGCATCAGTAGTTTCTGCAAGGGCAGCATCCCCATAAACCAATGCCTTGTAAGCCCATGTTTCTGCAAGCGTGTTTGTTTTATCGCTTAAAATTGCTTTGTCTATAGCATCTTTTGCAGTCGCAAGCATAGGAACTGCAAGTTTATTCCCTCTCAGCGCTACATATTTTTCGTAAGATGATTTAGCAGTTGCCAGGTCTTTTTGTGAAAATGCCTTTGCAGCAGTACCCAGCAAAGCTATTGCCAGAATGAAAGATTTAATTTTCATAGTTTAAATTGAGTTTTATAATCTGGTTAATTCGGATTGTTCTCGCATTTTAAAAAATACAAACATCTGTTATTTTGGTTTTCAATGCAAATTTATGTTATTTACCCTAACGGGAAAGTATGCTGATAATTGTAAAGAGCCACTGCGCATCCCCAATCTTAGCTTACTCCGGCGCAGGAGTTTCTTCAATCGCCCCATCGCTGTTTTCCAGGCCCGCTTCCTCTATATCATCTTCATGATCTACCTTAGCTATTGATGCAATTTCATCTTCTCCTTTAAAAGTTATCAATTTAACGCCCTGTGTAGCACGCCCCATGATCCGGAGATCGCCTACTCCTATCCTGATTACAATTCCGGATTTGTTGATTATCATTAAATCATCCTTGTCCGTAACATTCTGTATAGATACAAGTTCGCCAGTTTTATCTGTTACGTTAATCGTCTTTACGCCTTTTCCACCACGGTTAGTTACCCTATAGTCTTCAATATCTGTGCGTTTGCCATAGCCTTTTTCTGAAACTACCAAAACAGTAGCTTCGGGCGTATTCACACTGATCATGCCTACAACCTCATCTTTTGCTCCTGCTAAAGTAACTCCCCTAACGCCTGTAGCATTCCTTCCCATTGGCCTAACAGTTGATTCGTTAAAACGTATTGCCCTGCCAGAGCGCAGTGCCATAACAATTTCACTTTTCCCATCTGTAAGCGAGGCTTCTAGCAATTGATCGCCTTCGTTAATGTTTATTGCGTTAATGCCATTTGCACGCGGGCGGGAATAAGCTTCTAGAGAAGTCTTTTTAATAGTGCCTTTTTTAGTGCACATGATTATAAAGTTGTTTTCTAGATATTCCTGATCTCTCAGATTTACAACCTTGATAAATGCTTTTATCTTCTCTTCTTTAGGGATGTTGATGATATTCTGTATCGCCCTGCCCTTGCTTGTCCGGGTACCTTCCGGGATTTCAAAAGCACGCAGCCAGAAACATCTGCCAGCCTCTGTGAACAGAAGCATATAATTATGTGCCGATGCTGTTATTATGTGTTCGATAAAATCAGAATCTCGAGATTGCGATCCCATAGAGCCTTTGCCGCCCCTTCCCTGCCTGCGATATTCGGTTAGAGGAGTGCGCTTTACATAACCTTCATGAGAAATAGTGATTACAATCTCTTCATCGTCAATAAAATCTTCCATCCGCATATCTTCTGCAGAATGTGTAATTGAGGTTTTGCGCTCATCGCCGTAGCGTTCGCGAACATCTGTAAGTTCATCTTTAATAATTTGCATCCGCAAACCTTCATCTGCAAGTATAGATTTAAGGTATTCAATTGCCTTCATCAACTCGGCATATTCTTCTTTGATCTTATCGCGTTCAAGTCCGGTTAAACGGCGAAGTGTCATATCTAAAATTGCACGGGCCTGAATATCCGACAAGCCAAATTGCGCCATCAATCCTGTCCGGGCCTCGTCTGGCGTGTCCGAGCTCCTGATAAGCTTAATAACTTCATCTAAATGATCTAAAGCTATTAGCAGCCCTTCAAGGATATGGGCACGTTTTTCTGCTTCAGCAAGCTCAAATTTTGTCCGCCTTACAATAACTTCATGCCTGTGATCAACAAAATGCCTGATCATGTCTTTCAGGTTCAGCATCATTGGCCGCCCATGCACCAGGGCAATATTATTTACACTGAAAGAAGTTTGAAGAGAAGTGTATTTATAAAGGTTGTTCAATACGATAGAGGCATTTGCATCGCGTTTAATTTCATAAACAACACGCATTCCCTCCCTGTCAGATTCATCGCGTATTTCCGAAATGCCTTCTAATTTTTTATCGTTAACTAGTTCGGCAGTACGCTCAATCATGTTAGCTTTATTAACCTGATATGGTATTTCGGTCACAATAATCCGCTCCCGATCATGCCCATACGTTTCAATCTCTGCTTTTGCACGCATCACAATCCGGCCCCGACCTGTCTCAAAAGCTTCCTGTACTCCTGCATAGCCATAAATGATCCCACCTGTTGGAAAATCTGGTGCTTTTACAAAATGCATCAATCCGGCTATATCTATTTCGTTGTTTTCGATATAGGCAATTATGCCGTTTATAACTTCTGTAAGGTTATGAGGGGGCATATTTGTAGCCATACCAACCGCAATGCCCGATGCACCGTTTACAAGAAGATTCGGTATTTTAGTAGGAAGCACTGTTGGCTCCTGTAAAGAATCATCAAAGTTTAATTGATAATCAATTGTTTCTTTGTTGATATCGGCAAGCATTTCTTCTGCAATGCGCTTTAAACGAGCTTCTGTATAACGCATGGCTGCCGGGCTATCTCCATCAATAGAACCAAAGTTTCCCTGCCCGTCTACAAGCGGATAGCGTAAGCTCCAGTCCTGAGCCATGCGCACCATTGCATCATAAACAGAAGTATCGCCGTGCGGATGGTATTTTCCTAAAACATCCCCAACTATACGTGCAGATTTTTTATAAGGCTTTGAGCTGGTAACGCCCAAATCTAACATGCCATAAAGTACGCGGCGGTGCACTGGCTTCAATCCATCTCTAACATCTGGCAAAGCTCTTGAAACAATAACCGACATTGAATAATCAATGTAGGCGGCTTTCATTTCTTCTTCTATATTAATTGGGATTATACGATCGTGCTGGGGCAATTGATCTGGATTCTCTGTGTCTTCAGCCATCTTTAAGAAGGATATTTTTTATCTGTTTATGGTATTGGATACCAGTACTGGTTAGCCACTAAAAGCGACTTGCGAAGTTAGCAAATTAAGTGGTTTTGGGGGCTGCTGTGGAAAAGTTTTATAACTTGGAAAATATAGCCTTTTGTAATCCTGGAGCGGAAAAACCAGCAGTTTTTAGTTTAATTTTTTCCAGTATTCTTCTACTATCATGCCATCAGGCAAAATGCCCGAAATAGTTAGCCTTTCGCCCTCTATTTTGTAAAGATAATTTATAGTTTTCCCAAGAGATTGGGAAGGCTGGCTGCTATATGTGCTGGTAACCATAAACGTATCGGCTTTTAATTTATAAATGCCTGCACCATATTTTACTGGGGAAGCACTGCCATCAATTAAATATGCTTCATAACTACTGCCAGTATAGGTTCGTTGCATAATGAAATCTGGGGTAGAATTTTTTATTTTCCCATTATACTTTCCTCCATCATATTCCCATTTGCCTTCTAAGGGGCTTGAAGGCATGCAGGAAAACAACATTATAACTGCCGATAATGCAGCTATATAGCTATAAAATTTCATCTGAATTAAAACTTTAAATGACGAACAGTTAAACCATTGTTTATCAATTGTTTTAACGAGTCAATACCTACTTTTAGATGTGTTTCTACATAGTTCTCAGTTACGTTAGAATCGCTTTCTGCTGTCTTTACACCTTCGGGGATCATGGGCTGATCTGAAACAAGCAATAGTGCTCCTGTAGGTATTTTATTGGCAAAGCCTGTGATAAAAATGGTTGCTGTTTCCATATCTATAGCCATTGCACGAAGGGTTTTGAGATAGCGCTTAAACTTTTTATCATGCTCCCAAACCCTGCGGTTCGTAGTATAAACGGTTCCGGTCCAGTAATCTCTAGATTTATCGCGAATAGTTGTAGATATTGCTTTTTGCAGGGCAAATGAGGGCAGTGCAGGCACTTCTTTAGGGAAATAATCATTTGAGGTTCCTTCGCCACGTATTGCTGCAATTGGAAGTATCAGGTCGCCGATTTGATTTTTCTTTTTAAGCCCACCGCATTTTCCCAAAAACAATACTGCTTGTGGGTTTATAGCACTTAACAGGTCCATCATCGTTGCTGCAAGTGGGCTACCCATCCCAAAATTTATCAAAGTGATGCCTTCGGCAGAAACACTTTGCATTGGCTTGTCAAGGCCCATAATCGGTACATTGCCATGCCATTCTGAAAATAATTGCAAATATTTAGAGAAATTGGTTAGCAGGATAAAATTGGTAAAATCACCCAGTGCCCTGCCTGTGTACCGTGGCAGCCAATTATCAACTATATCTTGTTTAGATTTTAAGCCCTTTTTAACAGGCGAATTTACTTCTTTTACTTTTTTAGCTTTTTCAACAATCTCCGGATCTTTTTTTACGTCTTTTTCTTCGTTCATAATTTTAAAGGTAAAAAAAATCCCCCGTTTCAGGCGGGGGATTTTCTAAGCCACTTTCAGCTTCTTAATATCCGATTTGGCAAATTTTTCTATTGCGTAATCGAGCGTGATATATAATTCTTTTGAAGGGTTTTTAGCTGTGGGCATCTCAAACATCGCATCGATCATAATTGCTTCGCATATAGAGCGGAGCCCTCTGGCACCAAGCTGAAACTCCATAGCCTTATCTACAATAAATTCGTACACCTCGGGGTCTATTTCTAAATTGATATGCTCGTACTCAAACAGTTTTTTATACTGTTTCATCAAAGAGTTTTTAGGCTCTGTAAGTATATTAAGCAAGGTTGTACGATCAAGCGGGTTGAGGTAAGTAATTACTGGCAAGCGCCCAATCAATTCGGGTATTAAGCCAAATGCACGTAAATCCTGAGGCGTTATGTATTTGTACAGATTTGCCATGTCGATTTCAGAATCGCCGATATTTACTTTATATCCAACTGTCTGAGTGCGCAAGCGGTTAGATATTTTCTTTTGTATCCCATCAAAAGCCCCTCCACAAATAAATAAAATATTATTTGTGTTAACTGCGATCATTTTCTGGTCAGGATGCTTGCGCCCTCCCTGAGGTGGCACATTTACCATGGTGCCTTCCAGGATTTTTAGCAATGCCTGTTGTACACCTTCGCCGCTAACATCGCGGGTTATAGAAGGGTTATCGCTTTTGCGGGCAATTTTATCCACTTCGTCAATATAAACTATTCCACGTTCTGCGGCTGCAACATCATAATCTGCGGCCTGTAAGAGGCGTGTAAGGATGCTTTCTACATCTTCTCCCACATAACCTGCCTCGGTCAAAACCGTAGCATCGCAAATGCTAAAGGGCACATTGAGTATTTTGGCGATAGTTTTAGCAAGCAGTGTTTTTCCAGTACCTGTTTCTCCAACCATGATGATGTTAGATTTTTCAATCTCTACCTCATCTTTTTCAATTTTTTGATTAAGGCGCTTATAGT
>JAYVNR010000196.1:0-4093 GCA_043758305.1 Pedobacter sp.
TAGCTAAATTTTGCATTAAGCTCTATGGGAGTATATTTTTCAGACACATATCGTTTTTGGATAGTGTTTCCCGGCAGCCCGATAAAAAATCCAGGCTTATCTGCTACAGTATATAACCCAATCCTCGAATTAAGGGAGATAGCTATATTTTGGTCAGGCTTAAAAAGCAAATTAGCCAAAACAGAGTTTTCCAACTGGTTTAAAGGTGTAAAATAAGGTGTATAGATACCATCTACAACATTGGTTGCCCTCGCCTGTGCCAATGGAGTTGTAGCAACAAAATTGTCCCTGTTAGAATTTGAGAAATTAACAGAATAGCCAATGTGAAAACTTATATCCGAAAGCTTTAATGGCGGTAAAAGCAGCCATGCGGCATAGGATTGTATTGCATTGCTATCCATGTATTGCTGCTGTATAAAACCTGCCCAACCCATCCAGCCATTTGCCTTGTTCAACATTAGCGCCACAATATAAGTATCGTATGTTACCGTTTGTTTTAAACTGCTAATGGTATTAAAATATGGCTGGTGGCTTGCTGAAGCATTTAAAGAAAAAGCCGGTGATAATTTTTGGTTAAGCTCTATGCTGCCAAGCCAGTTGCTGGTTGAAGTTATGGGGTTCTGGTAGAAACCTCCGGAAAAAGTGGCATCAAATTTTGCCGTAGGAAATGAAAATTTATTCCCAAGCTGAAATGAAGAAACCTGATGGTTTGTTCCGTTTGCATCAAAACTCTGTATTTGCGCTATCAGTTTTGGCGATAATAAATTAGAAAAATATTTCCCTGCTTCTATGCTTCCAAGGGTTGAGCTTAAAGGCTGCGAGTCGTTGGCATAGGCGCCCAACAATTTTATATATGGGCTGGCAGCTAAATTTAGTTCGGCCATAGACTTTAGCGCCCACTCGTTTTTAGGGTATTGCACCAAAACTTTTTGAAAGTATTGCCTGGCTGTTTCCGAATGCCCTTCAGAATAAGCAATATCTCCCAACATATCAAGCGCTTCTACATTTTGGCTATCTGTTTTAATATAATCTTCTAAAATTGGTTTGGCTTCTTTATATCGGCTTAATTGATACAGCATCCTGCCATAGTCAAGCTGCACATATCGATTGGGGTTTGATTGCAGGAAATTTTGGTACAGGCTAATAGCGCCATCAAAATCTTTCATCCAGTACAATACCTGTGCATGAAGCCTGATTGCATTAACATCACTAGGATGGCTTGCTTCAACGCGTTGCAACATGGCCACAGCTTCTGCATAGTTTTTAGAGTACGCAAGCTTTCTGGCTTCTTCCACGTTATCTAAGCGGGGCGCTTGTGCGATAGCAACATGCATATTTGCAATTAGAATCAGGAAGGCCAATGTTTTTATTTTATGTAACATTTGCATTGTTAACGAAAGAACGAGTTATTAGTTTCGTTTTTGTTTCTCTAATTCTTCCCGCAGTTCGTTCATGAGCACATCTTTTACCGGGAGAATAGAAACCGAGAAGAAAAAGCAATCATCCATAGGTTGGCTGGTAATATTTATGCGCTGGGCAGTAACTGGCGATACAGTTGTAATATTAGAAGCAATTTTATCCTCGCTGTTCTTTTTCATGCGGATAAAATGTGCATCATGCCTTAACTCCGGGTAAACCTCCCACATGTTTTTGCCAATTAATTCTTCTTTTGGCTTTTTTAAAAGCTCGCAAGCAAAATCATTCACATACAGGTAAATCCAATCAAAATCAACAATGTAAACTGAAAATTTTTGATTGTTCAACTCTGCAAAGGGCAGATCTGAAAATCTGGAATAATTGTGTACCGGAAATTTGTGCATTTAAAGCTATAAAATATTCCTTTATATTGAACAAGTACCCGGGAGCAGATTCGAACTGCCACACCCTTTCAGGCGCCAGCCCCTCAAGCTGGTGCGTCTGCCAATTTCGCCACCCGGGTATTAACGGCATTCTAAATGCCAGCTGCAAATATAGGGTTTGATTAACTAAGTTAAAAGCAACGCTATTGTTCAGCTATAGTTCAATAGTTAATCCATCAAATGCTAAAGCTATCCCGGCAGGCAAATCTTTAGAAACATCCTCATGCCTGCCAAGCTTGTGGCTAATATGAGTAAAATAGGTTTGTTTTGCGCCTAAGCCTTGCGCCATGGCAATAGCCTCATCGAGTGTAAAATGCGAAATATGTGGCGATTTTTGAAGTGCATTTATCACCAGTACTTCCGAGCCTTTTAATTTTTCTTTTTCCTGATCCGAAATGGTTTTCGCATCGGTAATGTAGGTAAATCCGCCAATCCTGAAACCAAGGACGGGCAACAGGTGGTGCATCACTTCAATTGGGATAATAGGGATTCCTTCAATTGCAAATGGAGCATTTTCTATGTCGTGAAGTGTTATAAGCGGTACTCCGGGATATTTAAACTCCTCAAATGCATAATGGAATTCCCGCAACAATGCTTTTTGAACCCGTTTGTGCGCATAAACATTCAATGCAGACTGCTGCCTGTAGTTAAAAGCCCGAATGTCATCAAGCCCCGCAACATGATCCTTATGTTCGTGAGTAAACAGAACACCATCCAGATGCTTTACTCCGGCTCGCAGCATCTGGTAACGGAAATCCGGGCCAGAATCAATTACAAAAGCTTTCCCGGAATCTTCTATCAGCACAGAAACTCTTAGCCGCTTGTCGCGTATATCGCTGGAAGCACAAACCTCGCATTCGCATGCAATAACAGGTACGCCCTGCGAAGTCCCCGTGCCTAAAAATGTTGCTTTCAAAGCTCTAATTCGGTTTGTTGTATAGTGCTTAAAAACTGCTTTTGTTTGTCGTCAAGCAAGGAAATCTCTATTGGGAACTGGTTTATCAGCTCAGATAAGGAAATTATTTTGCTCTCTAAACTGGCGAATTTGTTTACAACTACAATTTTGCTATGCTGCAGGAGGCAAGCCCCGGTCCTGAAATTTCCTTTTTCATACCTCACCCGAAAATTTAATATTTTGAGGAAGCTTTCGAGCTTGTCTAATGTATGTTGGGTATAATTTAAAGGCATAAAAGCTCTCTTAAACACAATAATAGCTAATCTTTCCCGGCACAACCAGCCACAGAACAGAAACCAATCTACCGTAAATCCACAACCTCTATACCCGGATATTTTTTAGGATCGAAAGTGAACATGGTTTCTGGCACCTTAACATTAGGGACAAAGGTTTTGATAAGGTAGGTGTATTTAGAACCATTTTTATCAAAAATTATCGCATTGCTAATGGTTTTGCTAAGCTTGTCGACACTAAGGCGCACCTTGAAAAAAGAATGATTCGTATTTTCCGGGCTAAGGTCAATGGTATAAACCGGGCGCCCGTTTATCTTTGCATCACCGATGTATAAGTATTTATAGCCTTTTTCGTAGATGGTAAATATTTTGGCAGGATTTATAGAGGCGGTATTATTGTCCACATCGCTAACCTGAACCTCGTTATCATCTTTCTGGTAAGTCCATTGTACTTTCCCATTGCTTATGAGTTCCTGGCCTTTTAAAGCCATTTTGTACTTATTGGCTTTAGATTTTATGTACAAAGTGCCGGGTTGGCTCTGTTTCATTTTAGCCTCCGGGTTATCAATTGTAAAAATGAAATCAGCCTTTATAACATCGTAGGTGCGGTATTTCTGGCTTACCTGAGAAAGTATAAGTTTGGCTTTAGCATCAGTTTGTGCCAAAGTGCTGCAGGCAAATGCGGCAAACAGGAAAACGCTTAACAGTATCTTTTTCATAAAATTTTGATGCTTATTAATCTTTAGCGTTTAAAGTGCTTAAAAAAATTTCAAGCGAATACTCATCCGGCAGTAAAACCTCCCTTGCCTTGCTTCCCTCAAAAGGGCCAACAATGCCCGCCGCCTCTAACTGGTCGATAATCCTTCCGGCACGGTTATAACCTAATTTTAGCTTCCGCTGGATAAGCGAGGTTGAGCCTTGCTGGTGCAAAACAATCAAACGGGCAGCATCTTCAAACATTGGGTCGCGGTTTGAAGGGTCAAAATCTTTGATAGAACCGCCTTCGCCATTCTCATCTACATATTCAGGAAGCATCCAGGCAGATT
>JAYVNR010000197.1:0-4073 GCA_043758305.1 Pedobacter sp.
GGCTTTTGGCCAAGCAATTGCACAATGTACTCGCCCAAATCGCTTTCAAGAGATTCTATATCGTTTTGCTGAAGGAACTCATTTAGGTGAATTTCTTCCGTAGTCATTGATTTTGCCTTTATTACCGTTTTGGCATTGGCCTTTTTAATGATTTTGAGGATTTCCTTTTGAGCTTCGGCAGCATCATTTGCCCAGATAACTTTGCCTCCCCGGCGCTGAAAGTTGGCTTCAAACTCTGGCAAAAGCTTATCAAGGTTTTCCATCACCTTCCATTTAATTACGTGAGCTTTCCGCTTGGAATTTTCAAGATTGGCTAATCTGGAAAGGCCCCGGGTTACAGAGGTATCATATCTGCCGATATTAAAATTTATTATACGGCGGTGATTTAGATCGAAAGCTTTAGTTTCTGAGGCTGTTTGAAATTCTTCTGCAAGATTTGTCATACACGGGCGAAGTTATGGAATTGGCTCTTATGGTTCATGTTTATCAGCTTGAATTTTTGCACATACAGCATCCCCGAATAAACGATTATTCCTAAGTTTGGCTTACCCATTAGGTCCTGAAAATGAATTTACAGATAAGCTCCTTCGAAGATTACAAGCGTGTTTATGATTATAGCGTTGCCGAACCCGAAAAATTTTGGGCTGGCATAGCCGAGGGATTTGTATGGCGCAAAAAATGGGACAAAGTAATTGACTGGAATTTTTCAGAGCCCAGTATAAAATGGTTTGAAGGAGCAAAACTAAACATTATAGAAAATTGCTTAGACCGCCATCTTGAACACTCGGGAGGCAAGCCTGCAATAATATGGGAGCCTAATGATCCGGAAGAAGAACATCGGGTTTTAACCTACCAGCAACTGTTTGATAAAGTTTGCCAGTTTTCTCATGTATTAAAAAACAATGGTGCAACAAAAGGCGACCGAATCTGCATTTATATGCCAATGGTGCCTGAACTGGCGATAGCTGTTTTGGCCTGTGCCCGTATTGGAGCGATCCATTCTGTTGTTTTTGGAGGATTTTCTGCCCAATCTATTGCCGACAGGATTCAGGATGCCCGTTGCAATATCGTTATCACGTGCGATGGGGGTTTCCGTGGTGCAAAAGAAATCCCTTTAAAATCCGTTATTGATGATGCGCTTGTACTTTGCCCATCGGTTAAAAAAGTTATCGTGCTAACACGCAGCCGCACTCCGGTTTCCATGCTTAAGGGCCGTGATGTTTGGTGGGAAGATGAAGTTAAGAAAGTGGAAACAATGGGCAATCCCCCATGCCCTGCCGAAGAAATGGATGCTGAAGATATGCTGTTCATCCTGTATACTTCCGGCTCTACCGGCAAACCAAAAGGCGTTGTGCATACCTGTGGAGGCTATATGGTGTATGCAGGTTATACTTTCGCCAACGTTTTTCAGTACCAGCCCGGCGAAATACATTTTTGCACTGCAGATATTGGCTGGATTACAGGCCATTCGTATATTGTTTATGGGCCACTATCGCAAGGAGCAACAACCTTGATGTTTGAAGGCGTGCCAACCTGGCCCGATGCAGGGCGGCTTTGGAATATTGTGCAAATTCATAAAGTCAACATCCTGTACACAGCCCCAACAGCAATAAGGTCTTTAATGAGTTTTGGCACCGGACCTGTTATAGGCAAAGATTTAAGCTCTTTAAAAAAACTTGGTTCGGTTGGAGAGCCTATAAATGAAGAAGCATGGCAATGGTTCAATGAAAATATTGGGCACAACAAATGCCCGATTGTAGATACCTGGTGGCAAACCGAAACGGGTGGCATTATGATTTCGCCGATAGCAGGAATTACCCCTACCAAGCCCGGATATGCAACTTTGCCCCTCCCTGGCATACAGCCAGTATTGATTGATGAGCAGGGCGATGAAATTAAAGGCAATGGCGTTAGCGGAAATTTATGCATCAGATTTCCCTGGCCGGGGATGTTGCGCACCACTTATGGCGATCATGAGCGTTGCCGCACAACTTATTTTGCTACATACGAAAATCAATATTTTACAGGCGATGGCTGCTTACGCGATGAAGATGGCTACTATCGTATAACCGGCCGGGTAGATGATGTACTGAATGTTTCTGGCCATAGGATTGGCACTGCGGAAGTTGAAAATGCCATAAATATGCATTCTGGTGTGATAGAGTCTGCGGTTGTGGGCTATCCTCACGATATAAAAGGACAGGGGGTATACGCTTTTGTTATTTGCCAAAACCATGGCAATGAAGAACGTACCAGAAAAGATATAATAATGACAGTTTCGCGAATTATTGGCCCAATAGCAAAGCCAGATAAAATCCAGTTTGTTTCGGGATTGCCGAAAACCCGTTCGGGGAAAATTATGAGGAGGATTTTGCGGAAAATAGCTGAGGGAGAAACTTCTAATCTGGGAGATATTTCAACCTTGCTCGATCCTGCTGTGGTTGAGGAGATTAAGCAGGGAGCAAAATTTTTAAAATAACTATGCTATCGATTCACAATAACGCTTAACATATTTTAAACTATTAAATAGATATGCTGTTATTCCTATTAAACATACTACCATGGACAAACTAGAATTAAAAGGCTCTTGGAATGAGCTGAAAGGAAAAGTAAAACAGGCGTACGGAGATTTAACTGATGACGATCTTGCATACGAAGACGGCAAAGACGATGAACTTTACGGCCGGCTTCAGGAAAAAACCGGCAAAACCCGCGAGGGAGTAATAGACTGGTTAAAAAGTTTGTAAAAAAAAGGCCTTGAGAAATCAAGGCCTTTTTTTATGCCTGTTCCGTCCGTAATTTAACCTAAGGCTTTTTGTAATTTCGCAGCATGAAAAAATCCAAACCAGTTATTTTGGTTGTGAACGATGATGGCATAACTGCCCCGGGGATAAAAGTGCTGATAGATATAATGAAAGGCATTGGCCAGGTGGTTGTGGTAGCACCAGATAGCCCGCAATCTGGCATGGGCCATGCCATAACCATAGGCAAGCCATTAAGGTTAGATAAGGTAAGCTTATACTCAGGAGTAGAAATGTACAAATGCTCCGGCACCCCTGTAGATTGTGTAAAGCTTGCTGTAAATAAAATTTTTAAAGGCAAGAAACCAGATTTATGTGTATCTGGCATCAATCATGGCTTAAACCATTCTATTAATGTAATTTATTCCGGCACCATGTCGGCTGCCGTAGAAGGCGCCATAGAAAACATTCCGTCTATCGGCTTTTCATTTGACAATTTTAATGAGGACGCTGATTTTTCTAAATGTGGGCCCTTTATCAAAGAAATAGCTTTAAAAGTTTTAGAGCATGGATTACAGGAAGGCACTCTTTTAAATGTAAACTTCCCGGATGTGCCTGTTATTAAAGGGATAAAAATTTGCAGGCAGGCTCGTGCTAAATGGGCAGAAGAATTTGATGAGCGTTTGGATCCTTACAAACGCAATTACTATTGGCTTACAGGAGTTTTTCAATTAAATGAAGATGGCGATGATACCGATGTTTGGGCTTTAACTAATCATTATGCCTCTGTTGTGCCCATACAATTCGATATGACTGCACATCATGCTATCAGTACATTAAATTCCTGGAAATTTAATGTTTAAAAAAGACAATGTGTTTATCGGCGTAGCGCTGGGGCTTTTATTGCCGGCTATAGCCTGGCTTTTGGTTGAACAATTAAAAAAGAATGTTAGCTTTTTTGCAAAAGACGATCTTTTGTATATCGGCTGTATTGCTATTAACCTGATTTTAGTCCGTTATTTTTTTAAATACGATAAAGAGAATACAGCCAGAGGCATTGTGGCATCAACTTTTGTATGTGCATTTATTTTCTTTTTTTATAAAATGCGGCTGTAGTCCGGCCTAAATAATCCACCATGAAATATTACCTGATTGCAGGGGAAGCCTCTGGCGATTTACATGCCTCTAACTTGATGAAGGAGCTAAAAGTGGAGGATTCCGATGCTGATTTCAGATATTTTGGTGGCGATTTAATGAAAGCACAGGGCGGCGAATTGGCAAAGCACATATCCGAACTGGCATTTATGGGCTTTGTAGAAGTTATTGCTAACC
>JAYVNR010000198.1:0-4066 GCA_043758305.1 Pedobacter sp.
GCACGTTTCGGGCATGGGGAAGAAGCTTACACGGGCAAACATTATACCTATAAAGTAGAAAAAAATAAAGTTAAGGTTGTAGATGCCGCTGGCAACATAGACGAGGGAGCCAGTAAAAAACTGCTAGACTTTTCTATCACTAAAAATGTTGCTTCGTTATGGCTTTCTATTTTAATTATCCTGTTGGTGTTTTTTACTGTAGCATCTTCATATAAAAAACGTGCGGGCAAAGCGCCAAAGGGATTACAGTCGTTTATTGAGCCAATAATCGTTTTCATACGCGATGAAATAGCTAAACCTAACATTGGGTATAAGTATGAGCGTTTTATGCCTTTGCTGCTTACATTCTTCTTTTTTATCCTGATAAATAACCTCATGGGACTTGTGCCTTTCTTCCCGGGAGGGGCCAACGTTACAGGGAACATTTCAGTAACATTCGTACTGGCAACCATTACGCTGCTTGTTACAAACTTCAGTGCAAACAAGTACTACTGGAAGCATATATTTTTGCCGGGGACTCCTAAATGGCTATACCCTATTATGTGGCCAGTAGAGATTATCGGCATTTTTTCAAAGCCTATTGCTTTGATGATACGTATGTTCGCCAACATTACTGCAGGTCATATTATTGTCCTTGCTCTTATTTCAATAATTTTCGTTTTCAAGTCTGTTGCGGTGGCTCCTGCATCAGTAGCGTTCGTAGTTTTTATGGACATATTAGAGCTGCTTGTTGCATTGCTGCAAGCATATATCTTCACATTGTTGAGCGCCTTGTTTATCGGCTCGGCAATAGAAGAGCATCATCATTAATACATAAATAAACTATATAATTAACAACTAAACAACAAAACAATGATTGGAAGTATTGCTGCAATTGGTGCAGGTTTATCTGCAATTGGTGCCGGCATCGGCATCGGCCAGATTGGCGGTAAAGCGGTAGAAGGTATCGCTCGCCAGCCAGAGGCTGCATCAAAAATTCAAGCTGCAATGATCATTGCTGCCGCTCTTGTAGAAGGCGCAGCTTTGTTCGGTGTGGTAGTTTCTTTCCTGAGCATCCGTTAAGATGCCCGCAACTATACTGCCTTGCGTTTGGCAATGCAGTATAGTTTTTAAATTTATAATTATCTGTAAAATAATATGGAATTAGTTACACCCGATTTAGGATTCGTTGTCTGGACGACTGTATCGTTCCTGATATTGCTGTTCATCCTAACTAAATTTGCCTGGAAACCTATAATGGGTTCCATTACAGAGCGTGAGCGGTCTATTGAAGATGCTTTATCGCGGGCAGAATTGGCTAAAGAAGAAATGGCTAAGCTTACAAGCGAAAATGAACAGTTATTAAAAGAAGCCCGCAACGAACGCGATCTGATTTTAAAAGAAGCAAAAACCCTGAAGGATCAGATTGTAAGCGAAGCCAAAAAAAGCGCTCAGGCAGAAGGCAATAAGATGATTGAAAAAGCCAAACTGGAAATTAATAGCCAGAAAGCAGCTGCCCTTGATGATATAAAAAACCAGGTATCAACCTTATCGCTGGAAATTGCGGAGAAAATCCTTCGCAAGCAGTTTGAAGATCAGGGCAAACAACAGGCATTGGTAAATGATTTGTTAAAAGAAGTGAAATTGAACTAGTGATAAGTAATAAGTTTTAAGTGATAAGCCTTTAGCGCTCTCCATGAAAACTTACAACTTAGCACTTAATACTTATAAAATGTCCGAAATACAAGTAGCATCGCGGTACGCAAAATCTCTGATAGACCTGGCACAGGAAGAAAACGCTCTGGAGCCAATTAAAGCAGATATTGAAACGTTTATAGCGGTTTGTAAAGGCAACCCACAACTGCTTGCAGTTTTGAAAAACCCTATTATAAGCCCCTCTAAAAAAGTAGCCATATTGAACGATCTTTTCGGCAAAACGATGCATAAAGTGGTGCTTTCATTTTTTAGCATCGTTACCACTAAAATGCGCTCAGAGATATTATATGCTATCGCGAAAGAATTTATTAACGAATACAACTCCCGCAAAGGCATAATTAAAGCAACCGTTACTTCAGCGTCCGCTTTAAGCGATGAGAACAAAAAACAGCTGGTTGCTAAAATTGAAGAAGCAATAAACGGACAAGTACAATTGCAAACCAAAGTTGACCCAAGCCTCATAGCTGGTTTTGTGCTCAATGTTGGCGATAAACAGTTTGATACAAGCATTGCAAACAAGCTGAATAAGTTGAAGAAAGAATTCAACCAGAAAGTGCTGGCTTAGTGCCCTTCGACAAGCTCAGGGTGACATGCCGCAGAGTCATGCTGAGCCTATCGAAGCATAAAGCTTGTAGAGCACTTTTTGGATAATAAAAACAGATCCTTCGCAATAGCTCAGGGTGACAGAACAATAACAAATACTCATAAATAAAACTATGGTAGAAGTAAGACCAGATGAAGTTTCGGCAATATTAAGGCAACAATTGTCGGGCTTTAAATCAGAGGCCGAACTGGAAGAAGTTGGAACAGTGCTACAGGTGGGCGATGGTATTGCCCGTGTTTATGGACTGACCAAAGTACAATCAGGAGAATTGGTTGAATTTGAAGCAGGCTTGCAAGGCATTGTGCTAAATCTTGAAGAGGATAACGTAGGTGTTGTATTGCTTGGCGCTTTTGACGAAATCAAGGAAGGCGATACTGTAAAACGGACCAAGAAAATTGCCTCTATCAAAGTTGGCGATGGAATGCTTGGCCGTGTTGTAAATACATTAGGCCAGCCGGTTGACGGCAAAGGCCCTATTGCAGGCATAACTTACGAAATGCCTTTAGAGCGCAAAGCACCGGGGGTAATTTACCGCCAGCCGGTTAATGAACCTTTACAAACAGGTATCAAAGCTATTGATGCGATGATCCCAATCGGCCGTGGCCAGCGTGAGCTTGTTATTGGCGACCGCCAGACAGGTAAAACTGCCGTTTGTATTGATACGATCATCAACCAAAAAGAATTTTATGAAGCCGGACAACCGGTGTATTGTATATATGTAGCCATTGGGCAAAAAAACTCTACTGTTGCCCAAATACTGCGCACATTAGAGGAAAATGGCGCAATGCCTTACACCACTATCGTTGTGGCTTCTGCAGCTGATCCTGCACCAATGCAGTTCTTTGCTCCTTTTGCAGGTGCCGCAATTGGCGAGTTCTTCCGCGATACAGGAAGGCCGGCTTTGATCGTTTATGATGATCTTTCTAAGCAGGCTGTTGCTTACCGCGAGGTTTCATTGCTATTGCGCCGCCCACCCGGCCGTGAGGCTTATCCGGGTGACGTGTTCTATCTTCACAGCCGTTTGTTAGAGCGTGCTGCAAAGATCAATGCATCTGATGAAATTGCACAAGCAATGAACGATCTCCCGGAGTCTATCAGAGGGATTGTAAAAGGTGGCGGTTCATTAACTGCATTGCCAATAATCGAAACCCAGGCAGGCGACGTATCTGCTTACATCCCAACCAATGTAATTTCGATTACAGACGGGCAAATATTCCTGGAGTCAAACCTGTTCAACGCAGGTGTGCGCCCAGCTATTAACGTAGGTATTTCGGTATCGCGTGTGGGTGGCAACGCTCAGATCAAATCAATGAAGAAAGTTGCCGGTACATTAAAACTAGACCAAGCACAATACCGTGAATTGGAGGCTTTCTCTAAATTCGGGTCAGACCTTGATGCGGCAACTAAATCGGTGTTGGATAAAGGTGCACGAAACGTAGAAATCCTGAAACAAGGGCAATTCTCTCCGGTAGCGGTAGAAAAGCAGGTAGCGATTATTTATATCGGTACAAAAGGCCTGTTGAGAAGCGTTCCGATCAATAAAGTAAGAGAATTCGAAGCAGAATATACCCAGCAGTTAGAAGTTCGACATCCGGAAGTTTTGTCAGCATTAAAAGCAGGGAAACTTGACGACAACATCACAGGTGTATTGGAAACAGTAGCGAAAGAACTGGCGGGAAAGTATTAAAGAGATAATAGTAGTTAGTACAGAGTATTTAGACTTTGGTCTCCGTACTCAATACTAAATACTCTGTACTTAAAAAATGG
>JAYVNR010000199.1:0-4059 GCA_043758305.1 Pedobacter sp.
TAAAAGTGTTTTGTTCAATAATAAGCTTGTGCTTGATATTGATGGATATTCAAATGTTTACAACGGCTTTTTAGGGCAGGTGCAGGTATTTGTGCCTAAAGGACAAACGGTTGGTTCTGATGCTGCTGTAATTGCTATGGTAGACCGTAACCGCGATGCTACCGTTGCAAGCGGAGGTAATTTAGCAAGCAATGGGCAGGATAGGTATCGTGTGTACACCAATGCCAGGAACAATTATCACAACTATGGCTCATCGTTTGGCTTCACTTATAATTTTTATGATAAATACACTGTTTCGGGCAATGCCAGTTACAATAGGATACAAAGCAATCAGGCGAATGACATTTTTGTAACTGGTTTCAACACGCCTAAATATTCTACCAACTTATCATTTGGAAATCGTGAAATTGTAAAGAATGTAGGTTTTAGCATTGCTTATAAATGGCAGGAAGCATTTTTATGGGAGAGTCCGCTAGTAACAGGGCGTGTTGATGCAATAAATACATTTGATGCGCAGGCAAGCCTGAAAATCCCGAAGGCAAAAGCAAATGTAAAAATGGGAGGGACTAATTTATTCAATAAGCGATATATTCAATATGCTGGTGGCCCAACGCTTGGTGGCTTATATTATGTGGCATTAACATTTGAGGGGCTGCTGAACAAATAGAATTGTAGCAAAAGTTTCTACGTCCATTTGAAACCTTTGCTGTATTACGCATAAACTTTAAAAATCCCCTAAGAAAAAGTGTATTGTAATTGTAGAGAAAAGATTGAAATTGTTTTTTTGAGTTAGTGGTAACTGGAGGGATCCCGCCCTCCTTTTATTAGTTTTACTTACATATGAATGAAATTTACAGTGGGCTGTTGAATATCAGGCAGATATGTGCTCACGCCTGTGAAACCTGCATCTCTTGGAATAGTATTACAACTTGGGCTAAGCTTTTAAATAGAACAAATGGAATCACCAATAAAATATACCCTTAAACAACTTATCGGTTATTTCCTTAAGCTCGGTACCTGGGGTTTTGGAGGTCCCGTGGCACTAGTTGGTTATATGCACCGGGATCTTGTTGAAAAACGCAACTGGCTAACAGAAGACGAGTATAAAGAAGGACTTGCTCTTGCTCAACTGGCTCCCGGTCCGCTGGCTGCACAACTTGGAATTTACATTGGATTTGTTCACTACCGTTTGCTTGGGGCAACCTTAGCAGGATTAGCTTTTGTGCTTCCATCGTTTATCATGGTTGTGCTTTTGGGCATGGCTTATAAGCTTTATAGCGGTATTTCGTGGATGCAGGCAGTTTTTTATGGCGTAGGTGCAGCAGTTATTGGTATTATAAGCATTAGTGCCTATAAGCTTACCATCAAATCTATCGGAAAATTCAGTTTAGAATCGCTTAAAGCCAACTGGCTGTTATGGGTTTTTTACTTAGCAGGCATCATTGTAACTGTAATTACCCAAAGAGAAGAGGTACTGCTTTTCCTGGTAAGCGGCTTAACCTATATGTTTGTTAAATCGCCTCCGGGCTGGGCAAAAAAATCAGCTGTAGTGCCTTCTGTATTGCTTACGGGAATTGGTTTTTGGGAATACTCAACTACTGTATTGGCACAAATCGCTCTATTTTTCGCTAAAGCAGGAGCCTTTGTATTTGGCAGCGGATTAGCAATTGTGCCTTTTTTACATGCTGGCGTTGTGCAGGAATATCACTGGCTAACCGAATCGCAATTTGTAGATTCTGTAGCAGTAGCCATGATTACTCCCGGCCCCGTGGTAATTACAGTTGGCTTTATTGGCTATCTGGTGGCGGGATTTCCAGGAGCTGCGGTTGCTGCGCTGGCTACTTTTCTCCCCTGTTTTCTTTTCACGGTGTTGCTTGCGCCATCTTTTAAAAAAATAGCAAAAAATAGAAGCATAAAATCTTTTGTAGAAGGCATAACATCCTCTGTAATAGGTGCTTTGGTTGGTTCGGTGATAATCATTGCTACTAGGGCTATAGTAGATATTCCAACTGCGTTTATTGCAGTATTTGCAATGCTTGCGCTTATCTATTTTAAAAAGCTTCAGGAACCACATGTAATCCTTGCTGCTGCTATATTGGGCATAGCAATAAAAGCAATCTGAACTAATTTCTAATTCCGGGCTAAAAATAATGGAGCCTGAAATATTCTCTCTATTTTAGTGGATATGTCTTCCCACTCAGAAAAGCATTTCAAAAGTTCAGATTTTATACGCGATATAGTTATTGGCATGGCCGATGGGCTTACTGTCCCTTTTGCACTGGCGGCAGGCTTAAGCGGAGCAATAAGCTCTAATAAAATTATAGTTACAGCTGGCATTGCCGAAATTATTGCAGGTTCTATTGCCATGGGATTAGGCGGTTACCTTGCTGGAAAAACTGATTATGATCATTATTTTTCTGAACTTAAACGCGAGTATCTTGAAGTAGAGAAATATCCAGAAAAGGAAAAAGAAGAAGTCCGAGAAGTATTAGAAGAATATGGCATTTCGGCAAGCAGCCAGAAATTGGTGGTAGATGAAATGGCGCTAGACAAAGATAAATGGGTGCAATTTATGATGCGCTTTGAGCTTGGGCTCGAAGAACCTGAACTTAACCGAGCCAGGAATAGCGCTGCAACTATTGCCGCATCGTATGTCTTGGGTGGCTTTATCCCACTATGTCCGTATTTCTTTTTTTCGGATAGCCAGGAGGCTTTAACGTTTTCCGTTGTCATAACCTTGCTGGCGTTATTTGTGTTTGGATATTTTAAAAGCAAGGTGACCGGGCAGCCTCCTTTTTGGGGCGCATTAAAAACAACTGCAATAGGAGCTTTGGCGGCAATAGCAGCATTTATTATAGCCAAATGGATAGCGTAAATAAAAAACATCATAATGACATTAACTAAAATCTGCGTTTTTTGCGGATCCAATTTTAACGGCGATCCGGAATTGCTTCAAGTAATTGATAAACTGGCAGAAACCTTTGCTTATAAAAACATAACACTGGTGTTTGGAGGCGGAAAAGTTGGTGTTATGGGCTTGATGGCAGATGCTGTTTTAGCCAAAGGCGCAAAAGCTATTGGCGTTATCCCTCAATTTTTGAGGGATAAAGAAGTGGGGCATACTGGTCTTACAGAGTTGATCATAACAGAAAATATGCACCAGCGGAAGCAAAAAATGGCTGATTTGTCAGATGGTTTTATAATCCTTCCGGGAGGGTTTGGCACGCTTGAAGAATTTTTTGAAGTGCTGACCTGGCTGCAGTTAGGCTTGCACTCAAAACCTATCGGCGTTTTAAACGTAGGCGGTTTTTATGATCATCTTTTTGTGCAAATGGATGTGATGGTAGAAAACCGCTACCTCAAAAAAGCTAACCGCGATTTGGTTTTCAATGAATCTGACCCAATACTGTTGGTGGAAAAAATGAGCGGTTTTGATGCCAAACCTGATGAAGTATGGTTTCGGGACAGGAATTTAATATAACCGCCCCGTTGCGTTAGGGATTGAAGTGCAAAGCCCGCAGCCGCACAACGGTGAGGACTTGTAACGGAAAGCCCGCCCGGCCACCGCCGGGAACGCCCAAAATAATCATGGTTTTGCTAACTGCCCTTGGTTATTTTGGCAGAATTTAACATTTGTAATTTTACCGCTAACTTGCCAGCGATGGACATTGAATTCAATAAGAACGAAGACTTCAATAAGCAGCTTGTTTTTGAGCTGAAGAATCGCTTAAAAAAAATTTATGCAGGTGGCGGCGAAAAGGCTGCTGCCAAACAAAAAGAACGTGGCAAAATGCTTGCCCGCGAACGTGTTGCATATCTGCTCGATAAAGAAATGCCTTGGTTAGAAATTGGAGCCTTAGCTGCCGACGGAATGTATGCCGAGCAGGGAGGGTGCCCGTCGGCTGGCGTAGTTTGCGGAATAGGATATGTTTCGGGCAGGCAGTGCGTAGTTGTAGCTAACGATGCTACCGTTAAGGCTGGCGCCTGGTTCCCTATGACGGCAAAAAAAAATCTGCGGGCGCAGGAAATTGCCATGGAAAACCGGCTTCCAATAATTTA
>JAYVNR010000200.1:0-4043 GCA_043758305.1 Pedobacter sp.
ACCTCGCCTTCTTTTTTTCGCCCGCCTTTTGCTTTTCCAAAGGCATATACTTTAACAATATCACCGTGAAGTGCATTTTTTAATTTGCGTGGGGCAACGTATATATCTTCTTCCAGATCATCTTCTGGCACTATAAACGCCGAGCCATCGGCTGTCATTTGTACCTTGCCTACAATGGAGCTTTTTAATTCTTTTAACCTGTATTTTCCTTTTTCAGGTTCCTGTAAAATCCCTTTTTTTGTTTCTTCCTGCAGGATTTCTAGTATGGTTTCGCGTGATTCGTTATCAGTAAGGTTTAGCTTTGCTGATACTTGTTTGTAGTTAAGCGGCTCATTACCAGATTTTTCAAAAACATCTGCAATGAGCTGTTGTAAAATTTGCTTAACGTTATTAGATTTTTTAGGCATTAATTAATATTTGTGGCAAAGATAGGCAATACAAATAAGAGAGCGGAAGTTCTGGTGGGATGACAGTATGAGAGGACATACGTATGAGATACATTTTTTTCAAGAGGTCATTACATATCCTTCAGTAATTCTTTTATCCGCGATGAGGTAATGGTGTCTTTTTCGCTTTTATCATAGATGGTGATCAGGTATATAATCTCGGGCAAAATATGAGCAACAAATTGAGAAATTATTCGAGCGCCCCCGCTTTTCCCTTTGTTTTTATTGCTGATAGCCATCCTGATTTTATAACAATTCATTCCTATTGAAACGCCAAGTTTCGGATTCCTTTGTAATTCATCCAAAATAACAAGAAAGTCAGCCGGGAGAGATGGGTGCTTTTTCCTTAATCGTTTGAAATCCGCCTGAAAAGTATGGGTTAAAATAATCTTATAAGCCATTCAAGAACTGATAAGCATCAACACCTTGTTGATTGCCCTCATGTATATCTATCGCCTCTTTAAAGCCTTTTTTAAACTGTGCTTCTATCGTGGTTTCGCTATTAACGAGGGTTTGTTTTTTAACACTTAAACCCAACTCTTTAGCCAGATTTACAAGCAATTCTAATTTTACCGTGTTTTTTCCTTCGATTATAAATGCTGCCATACTTCAAATTTACAGTTTTTCAATAAGTTCTTCTTATCAAAAAACTATCGATAGTTTGATAGTCGAGAAAGAACTTCTTACGTGACAAACCAATCAAATACAAAACAACTAGTAGATATTAGTCTTTTGTTATATACCAAACGAATTGTAACCAATCTTCAAATCAGTAAATTTCTTTTTCCCTTTCACAAAATAATCCCAAACTATACTGCCATTATAAAAGCCTGCAAGATTATGATGTAGAGTTCCCTGAATACGTTTTTTGCGAGTGTTCTGCAAACCTTTTAAAAAATGAGCATGCGCCTTGCTTATTGCTGCTGCAGAGCCTATCTTTCCGCTTAAGCCAAAACGAACAAGAGAAACAAAATCTAACCAGAAGCGGATAAAAATTATCCGGGAGGCTTTACCTGAAGGCAGGTTTTTTGCGAGCATCATTAAGTTGTTGCGGAAATTAAGATAGGTTTTGTGAGGGCTGCCGCTCTCCAGTGTAGCTGCGCCTAAGTGATACACTACAGAATCAGGGCAGTACATAATCCTGTAGCCCATATTTTTAAGCCGCCAGCATAAATCAATTTCTTCCATGTGAGCAAAAAAACTATCATCAAACCCACCAGTTTCCAGCCAGCACGCTTTTCGGATGAACAAGGCTGCGCCTGATGCCCAGAAAATCTCAATTTCATCATCGTATTGGCCACAGTCGGTTTCAAGAGTATCAAAAAGGCGTCCACGGCAAAAAGGATAACCATATTTGTCAATAAATCCTCCGGCTGCCCCGGCATAATCAAAGTTTCGTTTATTGCTATATGAACGAATTTTGGGCTGGGCAGCAGCAATTGATCCATCCTTCACCATCATGGCTATTACAGGTTCTATCCAATCTGGAGTTACTTCTACATCAGAATTTAAGAGAATATAATATTCGGAATCTACTTGTTTTAATATTGCATTATACCCTCCGGCATAACCATAGTTTTCTGGGTTGGCTACTATTCTGATATCAGGGAAATTTGCTTTTACATGCGCAACCGAATCATCCGAGGAAGCATTGTCTCCTACTATAATTTCAAGATTTGGGTATGAAGAGGCAGAAACGGAGGGTAAAAATTTTTCTAATAAATGCCTGCCATTCCAATTTAAGATCACTACAGAAACCTTTGGGCAGTTTGTCATTTTCTTTGCTTCGGTTTTATCCTTATTTTCGGCAAACTTAAGCATACTATGCAAGAAGGAGCAATATTCCCTCTATTTTACCTCCCATCTACCGAATATTTTAGCCAGCTTATAGCCAATAAGCAACAAGTTTTTATTGAAAAATTCGAGCATTTTCCCAAGCAAACCTATCGAAACAGGGCTACAATTCAGTCGCCAAATGGCAAGCTTGATATTATTGTTCCTGTGATAAAAGGGTCAAAAAATCATACAAAGGTAAAAGATGTAAAAATAAGCTACGACTTTCGCTGGCAGCGCCAACATTTGATGAGCATTCAAACCTCGTACAGAAGCTCTGCCTATTTTGAATTTTATGAAGATAAGCTGCTGCCTTTTTATGAAAAGAAATGGGAATTCCTTTTTGATTACAATGAAGATATTTTCAATCTGTTGCTTAACTTGTTGAAGCTGGAAATTAAATATGATTTTTCAACAGAGTTTGTGAAAGAATATCAGGATAAGCTAGATTTTCGCAAAAGCATAAATCCTAAAGATCTCCCGGAAATTGAACAGAAGCCATATTTTCAGGTATTTGAACATCAAACTGGTTTTTTGCCGAACTTAAGTATACTAGATTTGTTGTTTAGCCAGGGACCACATAGCCATAGTTATTTATAATGTCTAAAACCAGACGCATTAAAATTAAAGTTAACCGCAGCAAGCAGCTTCCCGGCGCCAGCCCAGGTATAATTGAGCTTACTGAAAACGCTTTAGAGCCTAAAATAATTGTTTACTCCTACAGCCAGAAAGATTTTTTTGAAGAGGAAGCTAAAGATATAAAAGAGCTCGACACCCTGCTTAAAAAACATCCTTCATTAACCAAATGGGTAGATATTCGGGGTTTGGGAAGCCTTGAGCTGTTTGAGTACTTGGAAGAAAAATTCAAGATCCATAAGCTTGTGCTTGAAGATATTGTTAATACAGACCAGCGGCCTAAACTGGATGAATATAAAGACTATCTGTTTGCGGTAAGCCGGATGATCTATATAAACGAGAACCTGGAAATAGAAAGCGAACAAATGTCGTTCCTGCTCATGAAGAATATACTGATCAGCTTTCAGGAAAACTATAATGAATGCCTTAAACCAGTTACTGCACGCCTGCAAGGAGGAAAAGGAGCTATTCGTTCAGGAGGCACTTCATATATTATGTACACCCTGATAGATGTGATAATTGACAATTATTTTTATCTAATTTACAGGATGGGCGATGAACTGGATTGCATTGAAGAACTGCTGTACCGCAAGCCCGACAAAAGCATCATGTTTAAAACGCAGGAAATAAAGCGGGCAATGATTTTGGTGCGGCGTGCAGCCTGGCCAGAAAGAGATAAAATCAATGATCTTATCCGCACAGAATCGCCTCTTATCAGTGAAGTGACCAAAACTTTTCTAAAAGATGCTTACGACCATTGCATGCAGGTGGTTGATCTGGTGGAAAGCTATAAAGATGTTACTACAACGTTGATAGACATGAACTTATCAATTGTAAGCAACAGGATGAACGAGATAATGAAGGTGCTGACCATCATGTCATCAATTTTTATTCCGCTTACCTTTATAGCTGGCCTTTACGGAATGAATTTTTCTTATACCGACCCGAAGACGGGGAGGATACTGGATAGGAATATGCCAGAGCTTTATGCCGAAAATGGGTACATCTATACGCTAATAGTGATGGTGTTCATAGCCGTGGTACAGGTTATTTATTTTTGGCGAAAAGGATGGTTTAAGTAGTCTGGGTGATTAATTTCTGATACAAATCTTCAATTAAAGGAAATTG
>JAYVNR010000201.1:0-12249 GCA_043758305.1 Pedobacter sp.
CAGACTGAAATCAATTTGCCATACATTACGGCAGATCAAAGCGGACCAAAGCACTTGGTGCGTACCTTGACCCGTGCTAAATTTGAGCAATTGGCAGATAGCCTGATCAAGCGCACAATAGAACCTTGCAAATCTGCTTTGAAAAATGCCGGTTTAAAAACTACAGATATTGATGAAATAATATTGGTAGGTGGTTCTACCCGGATCCCGGCTATTGTGGATGCAGTAAAAGCATTTTTTGGCAAAGAGCCTTCTAAAGGTGTAAATCCGGATGAGGTTGTTGCAATTGGTGCAGCTATACAAGGTGGTGTTTTAACTGGCGAAGTGAAAGATGTATTGCTTTTAGATGTTACTCCTTTATCTTTAGGCATTGAGACTATGGGCGGGGTAATGACTAAATTGATAGAGTCGAACACAACCATTCCATCTAAAAAGTCTGAGACTTTCTCTACCGCATCAGATAGCCAGCCATCTGTAGAAATACACATTTTGCAAGGCGAGCGCCCTATGGCAAACCAAAACCGCACTATTGGCAGGTTCCATTTAGATGGGATACCACCAGCACCACGCGGTGTGCCACAAATTGAGGTAACGTTTGATATTGATGCTAACGGTATTTTGCATGTAAGCGCAAAAGATAAAGCAACTGGCAAAGAGCAAAAAATCCGCATCGAAGCTTCTTCAGGTTTAACCGATGAAGAAATTAAGAGGATGAAAGATGAGGCAGAAGCAAATGCAGATTCTGATAAAAAAGCTAAGGAAGAAATAGACAAGCTTAATTCTGCAGATGCCTTGATATTCTCTACAGAAAAGCAACTGAAAGAATATGGCGATAAAATATCTGAGGATAAAAAAGCGCCGATAGAGGAAGCTTTCAACAAACTTAAAGTTGCTTACGCAGCTAAAAGCTTTGACGAAATTGATTCTGCGCAAGCAGAACTGACCAATGCGTGGAATGCCGCATCTGAAGAAATGTACAAAGCAACTCAGGATGCTGGCGGCGGTTCACAAGGCGGTCCGGAAGCAGGTGACGCACAAGGCGGCCCATCTGCAGAAAGCGGCGACCATGTTACTGATGTTGACTTTGAAGAAGTGAAAGACGAGAAGAAATAAGTAGATTTTTTCTAATATTAGGAAGCCTCGATGGAAACATCGGGGCTTTTTGTTTCTCCAAATTGCTGAAGCAAGCATCTGGTCTAAACGACGTAATGCCTAAGTAAATTAAAAATCCCGACGTGGATGCGCAGGGATTGCATATGTGTTATGTTGAGGCTCTCGAGCATTGAGTACCTGTAAGCAGCCTTCGAGTGCCTCAGGCTGACCTAGGAGTTACGGCCAAAGATTTTCTGGATATACCCCATCAGCAACCAGTTTGCTAATGTTCTGTTGTACAATCGGTTTATCTTCTTTGTAAGTAACGCCAAACCATTTTGAAGAGGTTGGTATTACCTTAAAATTTGCTATGCCAGATTTTATTAATTGATCGGCAACAAGTGGAATAAAAAACTCTGATTTAGGATTGTTTTCGTTGGCATTTACAAATTTCTTGAACATTGGCAAGCTTTGCTCAAAAACGGCAGGCGTAAAGCCCCAGAAATTCATCGAAACTCGGGTATCTGTGGGCAATTCTGTTTCCACGCCACCTTCTTCGTAAACAACTTTCTCGCCCTTAAAATAAACCTGTGTACGTTCGTTTATTTCAACCATATTGCCTTTATCATCTACCTTGCACACTCCACGAGACACGGAGCCATGCTCTGAAAGCGTCCTGTCTATTTGAAAGCCAATTAATGAATAATTAGTATCGGATACTTCTGTTGTGAGGAATTTAGCCATTTTCTCAAAAGAATCGTATCCGTAAAAGTCATCAGCGTTAATTACGCAAAAAGGCTCTTTAACCTGGTTGCGGGCGGCAAGCACGGCATGGGCTGTTCCCCACGGCTTTGCACGTTCTATAGTTTTATCAATGCCAAAAGGAGCAAGGTCATAGCTTTGGAAAACATAATCTGTTTCAACACGGCCTTTAAGCTTAGGCTCAAAAATGCCTTTAAAGTTGTCTAAAAATTCTTCGCGGATAATAAAGCTTACTTTGCCAAAACCAGCACGGATTGCATCGTAGATAGAATAATCAATGATAGTTTCGCCATGTGGGCCAAAGCCATCAACTTGTTTCATGCTTCCATAACGGCTGGCCATACCGGCAGCTAAAATCAGGAGGGTTGGTTTCATAGGGCTAAAGTACAATTTTGGATATGTAGATTTAATATAGAACTACATTAACGATTTTTTAGGCAGGGAGGTTTTAGCTAAAAGAAAAAGGCGGCTAAATTAAATTTTGCCGCCCTCTTCAGAATCCTATGAGTTACTATAACGCACAATAATTGTACTTATTCTTTACGATTTAAAAAATATTCGGGCCTAAAATCATGCCCAGCCTGGATATTTAACAAGGATTCATATATCAGCCTTATCACATTATCAACATCCTCCTTATGGATCATTTCTACCGTGGTGTGCATATAACGAAGAGGAAGAGATATCAATGCTGATACAACCCCTTCATTAGAATACGCAAAGGCGTCAGTATCTGTTCCTGTTGAGCGGGATGAAGCCTGCCGTTGGAACGGGATGTTGTTATCTACTGCTGCTTTTATGAGCAACTTATTCAAATTTGTTTGTACCGCCGGGGCGTATGAAATTACCGGACCGGCACCACAGGCTAAATCTCCTGCGGTAACTTTATTGATCATTGGGGTTTGAGTGTCATGCGTAACATCGGTAATGATAGCCAGGTTTGGCTTTATCCTATGAGCTATCATTTCTGCTCCACGGAGCCCGATCTCTTCCTGTACCGCATTAACAATATACAGGGCAAACGGTAGCTGATTGTTGTTTTCTTTCAATAGCCTGGCAACTTCAGCAATCATAAAACCGCCTACGCGATTATCTAAGGCACGGCCAACGTAATACCGATTATTGAGGACCATAAATTCATCTTCGTAGGTTATTACACAACCTACATGTATCCCTAAATCTTCAACTTCTTCTTTGCTGGTACAGCCGCTATCGAGAAAGATATTTTTCAGTGTTGGAGCTTCTTCTTTTTCTCCATTTCGGGTATGAATAGCAGGCCAACCAAAAACTGCTTTTACGATGCCTTTTTCCGTATGAATGTTCACACGCTTAGATGGGGCAATCTGGTGATCTGAGCCTCCATTCCGTATAACGTAAATGAGCCCATCTTTGGTGATGTAATTTACAAACCACGAAATTTCATCAGCATGTGCTTCAATAACTACTTTATATGATGCATCAGGGTTAATTACGCCCACCGCAGTACCATAATTATCTATGTAATGCTCATGGATATATGGCTTTAGGTAATCAAGCCATAAGCGTTGGCCTTCCCATTCAAAACCTGTAGGGGAAGCGTTATTGATGTATTTTTCTAAAAATTTTAATGATTGTTCCGTTACTATCGGGATATGTGCTTTTGTTTCTTCTTTATCTGCCATGTGTTAAATTTGTTATTAATATTAATACTGGTCTATATCCAGTTCAATGATTGCAAAATTCTGATCGCCATCAGAAAATGTTTTTCCGGTTTCTACGAAGCCAAATTTTTTATAAAAGCCTAAGGCACTTTTCCGTGCATTGCACCAAAGCTTTTTAATGCCAGAAGTTTTGCAATAGTCAATAATAAATTTCAAAAGCTTGCTGCCATATCCACCACCTTGTTTTTCGTCTAAGGTTGCAAATTTTCTAAACTGAGCAGAATCGCCATCGTTAAAAAATGAAACCACGCTTATTAGTTGATCGTATTCAAACAAGCCAAAATGCAAGCCCTCTGCATCATTTGGGAGCTTGATTCCATCAAACTCTTTTTCAGGGTACATTACCTTATGGCGTATTGGCCATGCCTGTTTAGCTTCTATCTGTTTTATTGATATCATAATTGCGTTGTTTATAAAGGGATGTTCCCATGTTTTTTTCGTGGGTTGTTAACCACTTTGTTTTCCAGCATTTTAAAAGCCTTGATCAGTTTTATTCGGGTTTGTGCTGGTTCTATAACTTCATCAACAAAGCCTCGTTCTGCTGCCCGGTAAGGGTTTGCAAAAATATCTGAATATTCCTTTTCTTTTTCCAGCCATTTTGCGTTAGGATCTTCAGCGGCTGATATTTCACGCTTAAAAATAATTTCTGCTGCCCCTTTTGCACCCATCACGGCAACTTCGGCAGAAGGCCATGCATAATTCATATCGGCACCTATATGCTTGGAATTCATTACATCGTAAGCACCGCCGTAAGCTTTGCGGGTAATAACGGTTATTCTTGGCACGGTTGCTTCGCAAAATGCATAGAGAAGTTTAGCCCCATTGCTTATGATAGCGTTCCATTCCTGATCTGTTCCGGGCAGAAAGCCTGGCACATCTTCAAAAACCAGCAAAGGGATATTGAAACTATCGCAAAAGCGGATAAACCTTGCGGCTTTGGTAGATGAACCAATATCCAGAACGCCAGCAAGAAATGCCGGCTGATTGGCAATAATGCCTATGCTACGGCCTGCAAGGCGTGCAAATCCTACTACTATATTTTCTGCAAAATCTTTATGGACTTCTAAAAATGAGCTTTCATCTATTGTTTCAAAAATAACATCCCGAATATCATAGGGTTGAGAAACGTTTTCGGGCAGAATGGAATTAAGCTTTTCCCGAAGTTCATTTCCAGCTTCGTAAGGAAGAGCAGCAGCCTGTTCCTCACAATTTTGAGGCATGTATGATAGCAGTTTTTTAACATGGTTTATGGCTTCAATCTCATTTGCGCATGCAAAATGCGTAACCCCGGATTTAGTAGCATGTGCAGTTGCACCGCCAAGCTCTTCGGATGTAACCACCTCGTGGGTAACAGTTTTAACTACATTGGGACCAGTTACAAACATGTAAGAGGTATTCTCAACCATCAGTATAAAATCTGTGATGGCAGGAGAGTATACCGCACCTCCGGCACAAGGGCCCATAATAGCAGAGATTTGCGGCACTACGCCCGATGCCATAGTATTCTTGTAAAAAATATCGGCATAGCCGCCTAATGAAACTACTCCTTCCTGTATCCTGGCTCCGCCCGAATCATTTAAGCCAATAACCGGGGCGCCGTTTTTTAAGGCAAGATCCATTATTTTACAAATTTTTTCAGCATGAGTTTCAGACAAAGAACCTCCAAACACAGTAAAATCCTGAGAAAAAACATACACTAATCGCCCTGCAATAGTTCCATACCCGGTAACAACGCCATCGCCTGGATATATTTCTTTCTCCATGCCAAAATCTGTAGAACGATGGGTTACGAGCATTCCAATCTCTTCAAATGAGCTATCATCTAATAAAAAATGCAGCCTCTCGCGAGCTGTTAGCTTCCCTTTTTTATGTTGGCTCGCAATACGAGATTCACCACCGCCCGAGAAGGCCAATTCACGTTTTTGATTTAATATCCCGATTTTTTTATCCACTTGTTTGTCCGTTATTTATCGCAGCCGTTAAAAGTACAAATTGATAAATAGTTTAATTAATTAAGATTAATAAATAGAAAAACTTTAATTGGCCGTTTGTAAAATTTGTATTGGGAGTTAAATGCAATCTACTATTTGATTAAATTGCGCCAGATGAAAAGAGGTTTTTTACGGAACTTATTGGGTGTTTTTTTCCTGACAATATTTTTTTTAAAAATAGGAATCAGTTTTGCACCATTAGTAATCCCCCATTTTGACAGCAAAACAATGAGTTCAATTATGCTTGAATTTGAGGGAGACGATTGTGAAAAATCTCCTGAAAAGATTAAAGATTGCTGCTTTAAAGGGTTTTACTCTACAGAAAATAATTTTTCTTTTATAAATCCGTTACTTGCCCTATCCATTAAGGCTGTTACTCAGCACGCTAACAAGCACTTACAGCTGTATTACCCATCTGTACCTACCCCACCACCAAGCGTTTAGCACTATTTTCAGAAATGAATTTACCTGCTGACTCATCAGTGGGCTTATACTAATTTGTAATTTCATACTAAAACGCATACTATATGGCAGCTATAAATAAGCCTGCATCAACATTTGATATTCAAAAATATTTTTTAGCAAAAAACCTTAAAAAAGATCTGCCAGCAAGTATTGTGGTGTTCCTGGTTGCTTTGCCCTTATGCTTAGGCATAGCTCTTGCCTCTGGAGCACCTCTCTTTGCTGGTATTTTAACAGGAATTATTGGGGGCATAATTGTAGGAGCAACAAGTGGATCACAATTGAGCGTAAGCGGGCCTGCTGCGGGTCTTACTGTAATTGTATTTGGATCGATAGCTAAACTTGGAACTTTCGAAACATTTTTATTAGCAATTGTAATTGCCGGGGTGCTTCAAATTATCCTGGGCTTGGTTAAGGCAGGTACCATTGCTAATTATTTCCCTTCGGCAGTTATTGAGGGCATGTTGGCAGCTATTGGCATTATACTCATACTCAAGCAACTTCCTCACGCCATAGGCTACGATACTGATTTTGAGGGCGATGAAAGTTTCGCACAGGGGCAAAATAATACGTTTTCTGCTATAACTGCTGGTTTAAGCCGTATAACTATCGGCGCTGTAGTTATAAGTGCACTATCATTGCTCACTATGATTTATTGGCCAAAGCTTAAAAAGCTGGCCATAGTGCCTGCGCCATTAATAGTGGTGCTCATTGGCGTGAGTTTGAGCATAGTATTTAAAAATACCTCAATTGCTCTAGATGCCGATCAATTTGTAGTGATACCCATAGTAAACAGATTTAACGAATTTACCGGGCTGTTCAGGTTCCCCAATTTCTCGCAAATAGGCAACAAAGAAGTTTGGACAGTTGCTGTAACTATAGCTATAGTGGCAAGCCTGGAAACGCTTTTAAGCCTGGAGGCGGTAGATAAAATAGACCCGATAAAGCGTATTTCGCCAACAAACCGTGAGCTGGTTGCGCAAGGAGCGGGCAATATTATAAGCGGTATGCTGGGCGGGCTTCCTATGACGGCGGTGATCGTACGGTCTTCGGCAAATGTAAATGCTGGCGCAAGGACCAAGATGAGCGCTATTGTTCATGGCATTTGGCTATTAGCAGCGCTGTTGGCAATACCATTTGTAATCAATCTAATTCCCTTGTCTTGCCTTGCAGCTATTCTATTATTTACCGGGTACAAACTTGCAAACATCTCTTTATTCGCCAAGATGTGGAAACACGGGCGGGATCAGTTCATCCCGTTTTGTGTAACGGTGGTTGCAGTGGTTTTTACAGATTTGCTTACCGGAGTTGCTATCGGGATGGCTATCGGGATATTTTTTATCCTGCGCACAAACCTGCGCAATCCTTTCTTCTACAAAATCACCAGCGATGGGGATATAACCATCAAACTGGCAGAAGAGGTCTCGTTCCTGAACAAAGCCGCCATTCAATACACTTTAACACATTTGCCCAAGGAGAGCAATGTAATTATTGATGGCTCAAATTCAAGATATATTGACAGGGATGTGTTGGAGATAATAAATAATTTTAAACACAATGCATATACAAAAGCAATTATTGTGCAGCTGGTGCATATTAAAAGCCATTACGATGTGCCCCCATTAAAAGAAATGATTTACAAACCCGAAAAAATTAACTAATTATGTTGTTAAATAAAGATATTAAAGCACCAAAGCCAAAAATGGCTACCGAAATTAAAAAAATGCAAGATAACACCTATGCGCAGTTGCTTCAGGGAAATAAGGATTTTGTTAAGGCAGAATTAGATCAGGATCCTGAATATTTTAAAAAGCTTGCCTTGGGGCAAAATCCACAGGTATTGTGGATTGGATGTTCAGATAGCCGAGTACCGGCAAACGTGCTTACCCATACTAAGCCCGGAGAAGTTTTTGTGCATCGTAACATTGCCAATGTGTGTGCACATTCTGATATGAACATGCTTAGCGTTCTTGATTATGCCGTAAATGTGTTAAAAGTAAAACATGTAATTGTAGCTGGCCATTATGGCTGCGGCGGTGTAAATGCAGCAATGGGAAGCAAGCAATTTGGCATTATAGACAATTGGCTAAGGCATATAAAAGATGTGTACCGTTTGCACAGCCATGAGCTTGACCTGATTTCAGATGAAACCGAGCGCTCAAATCGCTTTGTTGAGCTTAATGCTATTGAACAAGTTTATAACCTTTGTAAAACCACTATAATTCAAAACGCCTGGCAAGAGCGTGCCGACCTTGAAGTGCATGGATGGGTTATTGACATTAGCACAGGTTTAGTTAAAGATTTGAATGTATCATGCAGCAATGCCGATAATCTGGGCAAAGTGTTTGATTTGAACTAATAAATCAATTCTTTAAAACAGGCAAACTATAAGCGATATTTGTAGTTTAAAACAAAAAAAAATACAAATGGAATTTAAGAAAATATACGCTGTAGTTTGCCTGTTTATCGTTTTTGGCTGCAACCGTGCTGCAAAATCGCAGCAAAATAATGGTGCAGAAATGCCCGATTTTAAATTTTACAGGTTACAGGATTCGGCAGCATTTCAAAAGGCAGATGTTGAAAAAGGCAAAAAAAGCATTATGATTTTGTTTGATACCAGCTGTTCGCATTGCCAGAACCAAATGGATTCTATTAGCCAGCATTATGACCAGTTTAAAGCCATAAACTTTTATCTTGTTTCTTTTGATGATAAAAAAGAGATCGTGAAATTTATGAGAAAATATGGATCAAATCTGGATGGCAAAGATAATGTAACCGTATTGCAGGATTCCGGGCACGACTTTATCCCTAAATTTCAACCTACAAAATACCCTGCAATGTATGTTTATTCAGAAAAGCGGTCGTTGATCAAGTATCTGGCTGGGGAAGCCAAAATCAAAGATTTAATAGAATTAACTAAATAGCTTTTATAAGCCTAATACCTGCTTAAGCTTATGATAGCCGGTTTTGCTCACAGGCAATTTTTTTCCTGATTTTATTATTGCCGTGTAAGTTTCCTTCTCGTATGGATCTAAACGCACAATTTGAGCCACCTGTACAATGTAAGAACGGTGTATGCGCACATATTGCCTGCTGTTGAGCGCCTGCTCAAAATACGCCATCGTTTTGTTTTTAAGGTATGAGCCAGTTGCGGTATGTATGTTCACATAATCATCGTCTGCTTCTAAATATTCAATATCGTGTATTGGGATTATGGTGATCTTGGTGCCTGTTTTTACAACTACCCGTTCGTGTTCTGATGTTTGCGAGACCGTATCTATCAATGCCTGTGTCTGGCGTTTTGTATCTTCAGGATTTCGTTGATCCAGCCATTTGTTCAATGCTTTATCAAAACGCTCTTTCCCGAAAGGCTTAAGGAGATAATCTATGGCATTAGCTTCAAATGCACGAATTGCATATTCATCAAAAGCGGTTGTAAATATAACTGAAGGGTGGTTTTCTACAAGTTCAAGCATTTCAAAACCATTGATCTTTGGCATTTGTATATCCAGGAAAACCACATCCGGTTGATGGAACTGTATTGCCTTTAGCCCTTCAAATCCATCATTGCATTCTGCTACTATTGTAATTTGCGTAAAACCTTCTAAATATTCTTTAACTATTTCTCGGGCTAAAGGCTCATCATCTATTAATATCGCTTTTATCATACTTGTGGGATTTTGACAGAAGTAGTAAAGATATTTTTTTCGCCGATAGTTTCAAGCAGGTCATGCCTTGCAAAAAGAAGGTATAGCCTTCGTTTTACAGCGCTTAAGCCAAAACCCGTCCCGCGGCGGGGATTAGCAGTGTTTGGGTCGTATGGGTTTTTAATAATAAGCACTAAATATTTATCAATACATATGGCATTTATAGTAATTGTAACCATGCCAGTAGTATCATACAATCCAAATTTTATGGCATTTTCTACTAAAGGCTGTAATAGCATAGCTGGCAATTTCAAATCAGAGCAGCCTTCTTCCTGAATAATTTCAGTAGTTAGCCTATGCCCAAACCGAACCTGTTCAATATCCAGATATAATTGCAAGTGCTGCAGTTCTTCTTCGAGTGTCACCCATTCGTTTTCTTCCTTTTTAAGCGTCCCTCTCAAAAAATCTGAAAGCTGATGTACCATTTTCCTTGCTTCTTCAGGCTTTCTAACCACTAAAGCACTAATAGAATTCAAGCTGTTAAATAAAAAATGAGGTTGAAGCTGTTGCCTTAGATTGTATAGTTCTGCCTCTCGTGAGAGTTTTTCTGCATCAACCTTTCGCATTTCTGCCTCCTGCTGATCTTGCCGCGTATAAAATATTATGCTGAGCAATGCAACCAGTCCAATGATTAAAAATCCAAAACTGAAGCGTATAGGCAATGATTTATAAAACATGTCTGGATAATCAGCCTCTCCAGGTTGTAAGTATGAAATAATATACTGGCTGGCTATCAACCAGATTGCAGCCAAAAGGATGCACCATACAACCACAAAAATATAGCGGCCTTTATCTGGTTGATAGAATTGGAGATTGTTGCTGATTAATGCGCTTGCCGCCATCAATAATACATTGGTTATGCCAGAGTCTATGAATGATGTATCCCAGGCAAATCCCAGCCACCACAATACAGCTGCTTGTAACACAGTCCAAATAATCCAGCATCCTGCAAAAGTGATGCGAGATTTATTAGTATGCAGCAGTGAGATTGCCAAAATAGTATGAATTAATTTTAGAGATTAATAGTGATCAATAACTGCGGATATCTATGCCGCCAAAAATGGAAGTGCCTCTGATGATCAAAATTTTTCCGTTTTCCTGGGTAGGATGTATGGGGCGCTTATCTTCAATCCCACCAAACACAGCTGCCATTTCTGAGTGCACTTCCCAATGTGGTGGTACTATGATTTTGGTGCCGCCAAATACCTGGGTTACATCTAACACTGCCGTACTGACGATATCTGCCTGGATTAGATTGATTTCTGCCCCCCCAAAAAAATTCACAATATCTCCACCTTTAAAATTTTTAGACATTATATTCTTTTTTATGCCTCCAAAAACTGATACAGAATCTATGTAATCTTCACTAGCTGTATCTGAAACTGGGTTGGTTGCGGCCGTTCCAGGCAGTGGTTCAGGGCCATAAGAGAATTTCTTATCCCATTCTGTTCTTTCCTCATTTCTTCCCGCCCAATTATTTCTAAATGCGGATGTTAGCTGGTTTTTTCTGTCTTTGCTGAGGATCATAAATACCCCTAAGCCAATAAAAATCAAAGGCCAAAAAATATGTGAAAAATTCACAGAGGGGAACATTTTATCAACAAGAAAGATTAGCCCAATGCCAATAATGATGAAGGCGGCAGGCTTTTTAAAATCATGGCGTGCACCGGCATACAATCCCCAAATAATCAGAAAGATAGGCCAGCTAAATAGCCAACTGGGCAATAGCATGCCCAAATGGTCTAACAGGATTACGGTTCCTACCAAAATTAAAATCATGCCGGCTATGGCTTTTCCTGAACGTGGTTTATATGAAGCAATTCTCATTTTATATTTTTTTAGATGCTTTACAGCGATGTGATTTTTGTTAAGTATTGTTTTTCAAAAGTATATTGAATAGTTAGTGCCCACAATAGCAAAAATGCAGGCTAATAGCATAACTCGGTAGAAGCTGGTTATTTGTCGGTAAAAAACGGCAAGTAACTTAGTTTAATACTGGCGTTTATGATATATATTCACGGATAATAAGTTAAAAGGATAATATATTTAGTTTTCTATTTTAGCGATTTAAAACATACGTGGAAAATACAACCCCTCCTAAGATAAAACCAACCTATCTATACTGTGCTATATTGGTTTTTTTCCATTTATTATCGCTCCCAATTTATTTATACCCAGGTTTTATCAAGCTGGTTCCCTATATTCCTTATACATGGATAGTTTTTCTGTGCTTGATTGTTTTGAACCAGGCACGAAACAAGCACCCGTTTTGGATATTTTTATCCTCTTGTTTTTTGATAGCTTTTATAATGGAAGTTTTCAATATGGCTACAGGAATGGTATATGGAGAATATACTTATGGCGATTCTGTAGGGATTAAATTTTTCAATATCCCTGTGTTAATGGGGCTTTTCTGGACGCTGATGATTTACTCGGTAGGGGCTTTTTTAAAAAATTTCTCTATTGAAGCTCATACCATGAGGGCATTATATGGCGCAGGCCTAATGGTTCTGCTCGATGTGGTATTAGAACCTG
>JAYVNR010000202.1:0-3987 GCA_043758305.1 Pedobacter sp.
AAAACTGGGCTGCCAGTAAAGATGCCAAAGGCGGTACTCCAGGAAAACAAAATTCGCAATATAAGAGCAATACAACTACAGAACCGTTAAAGCTTTTGGCAGCATCTTTAGTTGACAGCGTTACACTTGTGCTAACTTTTAACCGCCCTGTTGATAGCCTTTCTGCTTCCGCTGCCCAAAAGTATGCGGTAAATAACGGGGTTGGAAACCCGATTATCGCATTGCCGCTTGCAACAGATTTTAATCAGATAAGGCTAAAGTTCGCTTCGCCGCTTGCCCGTGGTTATACGTACCGCATTACGGCTACAGCCATAACAGATTGTATTGGGATAATTATAAACACTACTGCAAATTTTGCCGAGTTTACATTTGCGAAGAAAATTGTAAAAGGAAATATTATTGTAAACGAGATACTGTTCAACCCCCGTTCTTCAGGAGTTGATTTTGTTGAGATTTATAACAACTCTGAGAATATTTTAGATTTACAGGAGCTTTCTGTTGCAACGTTGGCAAAAGGGAAAGACAGCCTTATCAGCATAAAGCCTTTGAGCGCAGCGCAATTGCTTTTTAAACCTAAAGAATATCTGGTTTTAACTACCAACCCTGATAACATAAAGCAGCAATATCATACCGAAAACCCTAATGCATTTCTAAAAATGTCAACAATGCCAGCATTTAATAATGATGAAGGAGCAGTAGTTTTACTGAGCGGGGCAATCAGGATAGACCAGTTCAATTATACAGATCGGATGCACCTTAAACTTATAAAAAATCCGGAGGGAGTTTCTTTAGAGCGGGTGCATTTTAATATAGCTGCAAACGAGTCCGGCAATTTCATCTCTGCAGCCGGTACTGTTGGCTATGCTACACCGGGATATAGAAATTCACAGAGCCTGGATGAAATAGGAGAAGATGAAGCAGTGTTCTTAACCTCTAAAACCTTCTCGCCAGATAATGATGGCTTTGAAGATTTGCTGCAAATTAACTACAACTTTGCTCATCCTGGCATTATAGCAAACGTTTCCATTTATTCCGATAAAGGAATTTTAGTACATCGCCTTGCAAAAAACCTTACGCTCTCCACTCAGGGTATTTTAAGCTGGGATGGGATAGCAGAGTATAATAACCATCCTCCTATAGGCATTTATATGCTAAATTTTGAAGTGTTCGACCTCTCGGGAAGGGTAAAAAAGTACAGGAAAAATTTTGTGCTGGCTGCGAAACTCAACTGAGGGCAGGTTTTGGCTTTTTACTTTTGACTTTTCCCCTACCTTTGCATGCTAACCAATTTTTATGCAGGAAAATATATTAGTTATCGGCGCAAACGGGCAAATAGGCACAGAACTGGTAAACTATTTACGGTCGGTTTATAACAGCGACGATGTTGTTGCATGTGATATACGCCGGCCCGATTATGACACCAAAAACGCCGGCCCTTTTGAGTTTGTTAATGTTCTGGATAAAGAAAACCTCAAAAATATCTACCAAAAATATAAGCCCAAACAGGTTTACCTTTTAGCAGCCATACTCTCCGCAACTGGCGAACAAAACCCAAAGCTTGCCTGGGACCTTAATATGAACGGCCTGCTGAACGTGCTTGATTATAGCTTATACCATGGCACCAGGAAAATATACTGGCCAAGTTCCATAGCAGTATTTGGCCCAAATTCGCCTAAGCAAGATACGCCCCAATTCTGTACAATGGACCCCAACACGGTTTATGGAATAAGCAAGCTTGCCGGAGAGCGCTGGTGCGAGTATTATTTCCATAAACATGGCCTGGATATCCGCAGCATCCGTTATCCGGGATTGATAAGCTGGAAAGCAGCACCAGGAGGAGGGACAACAGATTACGCCATACATATTTTCCACGAGGCTCTTAAAAAAGGAAAGTACCTGAGCTTCCTTTCGGGAGATACGGAATTGCCCATGATGTACATGGATGATGCCATACGTGGCACAATAGAGTTGATGGAAGCTCCTGCCGAAAACCTCACAATCCGCTCAAGCTATAATTTTGCAGGGATGAGCTTTACGCCAGAAATATTAGCAGCCGAAATCAGGAAACATATTCCCGGGTTTGAAATTAGCTATGGCGAGAACGATCCGCGGCAGGCGATAGCCAACAGCTGGCCAAAATCTATTGATGCCAGCCAGGCAACAAAGGATTGGGGCTGGAAACCCGAATTTGATTTAGCAAGGATGGCTCAGGATATGCTATTGAATTTGAAAAGATAGGGCGTAAATTGCGCCACCAATATAAATCGATAACATCATATGGGAAGAGCATTCGAATTCCGTAAAGAAAGAAAATTTAAGCGCTGGGCCAAAATGGCTATCCAGTTTACCAGATTGGGTAAAGAAATTGTTATGGCGGTAAAAGCTGGCGGCCCTAACCCTGATACCAATTCATCCCTGCGCACAATCATGCAGAATGCCAAGGCTGTAAACATGCCTAAAGACCGGGTAGAAGCTGCTATAAAACGGGCATCAAACAAAGATGAAAAAAACTACGAAGAACTTGTTTATGAGGGGTATGCGCCCCACGGTGTAGCCGTACTTGTAGAAACTGCAACAGATAATACCAATCGTACAGTTGCTAATGTACGCAGCTATTTCACGAAGACCAATGGCAGCCTGGGCAAAACCGGCGCACTTGATTTTATTTTTAACCGCAAAGCAGTATTTCGCTTTGAACCGGGAGAACGTGATTTGGAAGAACTGGAATTAGAGCTAATTGATGCAGGCTTAGAAGATTTATATGTGGAGGAAGATGAAGAAGGAAACGATATAGGCGTTATACATACTCCTTTTGAAGACTTTGGCAAAATGCAAAAAATGCTCGAGCAGTTGGGCATAGAAACCAAAAGTGCCAAACTGGAACGTGTAGCCTTATCAACAACAGAAGTAAGCGAAGAACAGGCAGTGGATGTCTTGAAATTAATTGACAAACTGGAAGAGGATGATGATGTGCTGGCGGTGTACCATAATATGGCATGACATGGAAAAGAGAATCTCGTATATCATTTCGTATGTTTTGAGGGAGAAGGGCAAGCTCCCAAAGATAATTGGGAAAATATCTGTTGATTTTACTAAAAATATTGAAGAATTAAAGGTTGGGATACAGAAAATGCATGAATTGAAACATAGGCTTGATAGGCTGACTTAAAGTTACTTACTATAAGGCTAACTAAAAAACCATAGTCTATTAATCGGTTCAATAACGCAGAGGAATTTTCAGCACAAACTTCTCTTTTTCTCCATATTTACCGGCTGCGGAACTTTTACATAATACCCGGTGCCGTCGTAAGCACGCTTTCGCGGATGAGCCTTACAAGCTTCTGAGCAGGCACCATCCAGTTTCTGGCCACACTCATCGCATTGAGTGAAATGCTCATTGCACTCTGGATTGGCGCAGTTTATCATTTTGGGCGTTGTTTGCCCGCAGTTGCGGCAGGCAGAAATGAGCACAGGATTTACCGAATTTACTTCAACAGCTACGCGGTTATCGAACACGTAGCATTTGCCATCAAAATCTTCTCCGCCAGCCTCTTTTCCGTATTTAATGATGCCACCATGCAGCTGGTATACATCCGTAAAGCCCTCGTGCAAGAGCAAAGCGGATGCCTTTTCGCACTTGATGCCGCCCGTGCAGTACGTTACAATTTTCTTGTCTTTGTACTTAGCTAATTCGTTTATTTTGGCAGGGAAATCGCGAAAATTTTCAATATCAAGCGTCACTGCATTTTTAAATTTGCCAAGCGAATGCTCATAATTTGAGCGCACATCCAGCACCACCACGTCTTCCTGGTCTTTTAGTTCCATAAACTCTTTAGGCTCAACATATTTTCCTGTTTTCTTTTCAGGATTGATAATTTGAGGATCGCGTAAACCAGAGTGGACAATTTCTGATTTGTAACGGCAATGCATCTTGATGAAAGAAGGCTCTTCCACTTCATCCACCTTGAAATCGATTTCAGCAAAACG
>JAYVNR010000203.1:0-12021 GCA_043758305.1 Pedobacter sp.
AAAAACCAGATAGAGGACTACTAATACAAGGGCTCCTGCAAATCCATATTCTTCTACTATCACGGCAAAAACAAAATCAGAATATGGGTGTGGGAGAAAATTGCGTTGAGTGCTATTGCCTGGTCCTTTGCCGAAAATGCCGCCCGTTGCGATTGCGATTTTGGACTGGTTTGCCTGAAATGATTTATCAGGGTCTGCTTTTTCCGGATGCATGAAAGCTTCTATACGCGAGACATAAGTTTTGCGCCTGGGGCCTAAAAATACAACTCCGGCAAGCAGCACCAATCCTGCAAGGCAAACTATGGCAATTTGTTTAATGCTGATGCGGCCAATTATCAGCAATAAAATACTTACTCCAAAAAGCATAAGTGCAGTAGAAAGATTGGCTAATGCAATGAGGATAAACACGGCACAAACAGAGCCCATAATTGGCAAAAATGCTTTTTTAACGTTCTTAATATTTTCCTGCTTGCGGGTAAGCGTACGTGCGAGAAAAGTTATCAGCGCAAGCTTAGCCATATCAGAGGTTTGGAAAGTCTGATTGATTATGGGGATAGTAACCCAACGGCTGGCTTCGTTTATGCTGCTTCCAAAAACCAAAGTATAAAGCAATAGTGGTATGGTAATAATCATTAATATTTTAGAAATGCCTGCATAGTACCTGTAATCAAGCAAATGAGAAAAATACATCAATGCAATGCCTCCAACTACAAACATGAGGTGCTTCATTAAAATGGTTTCTGTAACTACGCCACGCTTGTATGCAAGTGTACCAGTTGAACTGTACACCGCCAATAATGACCACATGGAAAGCAGGATGACAATAAGCCAAATCCAACGGTCTCCTTTAGTTTTGTTAAGTATGATGTTTAACATGATGCCCCTCCCTAGCCCTCCCCAGAAGGGAGGGAATTATTAGTTTATAATTCTTTTACCGCTTGCTTAAATTGATTCCCCCTGTCTTCATAATTCCTGAACAGATCAAAACTTGCACATGCGGGCGAAAGCAACACTGTATCGCCTTTTTTAGCCAAATGATAAGCAATTTGTGCAGCCTCCGAAGCTGAAAAGGTATTCACAATTACATCTACCTCGTCTTCAAAAGCATCATGGATCCGCTTATTGTCTTTGCCCAAGCAAACAATAGCACGCACTTTGTTTTTAACAAGGTCACGCAGCATTTCGTAATTGTTCCCTTTATCCACCCCTCCAAGAATTAGCACTACCTGAGCGGGCATACTTTCAAGAGCATACCAGGTGGAGTTAATGTTGGTGGCTTTAGAGTCGTTGATAAAATCTATGCCCGAAATTCGGGCAACATGCTCTAAACGGTGTTCTATATTGGTGAAACTACCCATACTATCGCGGATAGTTTCATTGCGCAATTCCAGCACTTTTGCCACAATGCCCGAAGCCATTGAATTATAAATGTTGTGCTTGCCTTGTAACGCTAAATCGGTTAATGACATAATTAATGGCTCTTGATTGTTTAGTTGTATGTGAATAGTGCTGTTTTCGGCATAGGCTCCATTGCTAACTGCTCGCTGTATGGAAAATGGGTGCATTTGAGATGCGATGTTCCTTTTGCTGAGCCCTTTAGTGGTTTCCTCATCGTCAGCACAATAAATAAAAACATCGTTGCTGCCCTGATTTTGTGCTATGCGAAATTTGGAATCTGCATAGTTTTCCATTTTATAATCATAGCGGTCTAAATGATCTGGGGTTATATTGAGGAGAACTGCAATATCTGCTTTGAAATTGTACATATTATCCAGCATAAAGCTGCTGATTTCTAATACATAGTAATCAAAGCTTTGCAAAGCAACCTGCCTTGCGAAGCTCTTGCCGATATTGCCCGCCAACCCCACATTAAGCCCGGCATTTTTCAGGATGTGATAGGTAAGCAATGTAGTTGTCGATTTGCCATTTGAACCCGTAATGCAAATCATCTTAGCACCACTAAACCGGGCGGCAAATTCTATTTCGGATATAATCGGAATGTTTTTCTCTGCGAGTTTTTTGATAACCGGGGCTGTATCCGGAATGCCGGGGCTTTTTATTGCCTCAACAGCGGCAAGAATAAGTTTTTCTGTATGCTGGTTCTCTTCAAACTCGATCCCAAACTGCTTAAGCTCATCTTTGTACGCCTGTCCAATTTCACCAAAATCCGAAACAAAAACATCATAGCCCTTCTGCTGCGCAAGCAAAGCTGCACCAGTGCCGCTTTCGCCGGCACCCAGAATTACTATCCGTTTGGTTTCATTCATATTAGCGCAGTTTTAAAGTCACAATGGTTATAATGGCAAGCAGTATCCCAATAATCCAGAACCGTATTACAATTTTAGCTTCGTGGTAACCTTTCTTTTGATAGTGATGGTGCAGGGGCGACATCAGGAAAATCCTCCGGCCTTCGCCAAACCTCCTACGGGAATACTTGAAATAACCTATCTGCAACATCACCGATATGTTCTCTATCAGAAAAACGCCACATAAAACAGGTATTAGCAACTCTTTGCGTATCATAATTGCAAATGCTGCAATAATTCCACCTATAGCAAGGCTGCCTGTATCGCCCATGAAAACTTGGGCCGGAAAGGAGTTGTACCACAAAAAGCCGATACATGATCCTACAAAAGCTCCGGCAAAAATCACAAGCTCGCCAGAGTTAGGGATGTACATTATATTGAGGTATTCGGCCATTATATTATTGCCCGAAACATAGGCCAGTACGGCCAGCGTTATGCCTATTATTGCCGATGTCCCGGTGGCAAGCCCGTCAATCCCATCTGAAATATTGGCTCCGTTGGATACTGCCGTAACAATTACAATTACAAAAAACAGGAAAACCACTAACGAATATTTCTCATAGCCGGGACCTAAAAAGGTAAGCACCTTGGCATAATCAAATTCATTGTTTTTGTAAAACGGGATATTGGTTTTTGTGGATTTTAGGTTTTGTGTGAAATAATATTCAGTGCCGCGTTGCTGCACTTCTAAGGGCGCAGTACTGCTTGTTGGCAGGGTTACAGCCTGGCGAACTACAATGTTGGGATTAAAATACATCGTCCAGCCAATAATTAGAGCCAGTATAACCTGCCCTAAAATTTTAAAACGCCCCGCAAGCCCTTCCTTGTCTTTTTTAAATACTTTGATATAATCGTCTACAAAGCCGATAACGCCCATAAATATGGTTGTAACCAACATCAGGATGATGTACACATTTTCAAGCTTTGCAAATAATAGTGTTGGTATGAGTATGCCCAACAGGATAATGATGCCCCCCATAGTAGGTGTCCCCTGCTTTTGCATCTGGCCTTCCAGCCCTAGGTTGCGCACTGTTTCTCCCACCTGTTTAGCTCGTAGGTAGCTGATAAGCCGGTTGCCATACACTGTAGTTATTATCAGCGAGGTAATAACTGCCATAGCAGTACGGAATGAAATGTATTGGAATACTCCAGCGCCTGGTATATTAAAATGCTTATCAAGCCATATAAAAAGGTAATAAAGCATCAGTTCAATAGGTTTAGTTGGTCGGTCAGAACTTTTTTATCATCAAAAACATTCTTTACCCCTTTTATCTCCTGATATTTTTCATGCCCTTTGCCCGCCAGTAAAATAATATCGCCTGGCTTTGCCAAATGGCATGCCGTGCGGATTGCTTCACGCCTGTCGGTAATGTGCAGTGCTTTTTTCTTATTTACAGGGCTTACGCCCTCTTCCATGTCATTGATTATTTGTTCGGGGTCTTCGCTGCGGGGATTATCAGATGTAAGGATAACCTTGTCGCTCCAGTCGCAGGCTACCTGTGCCATAACCGGCCGCTTTGTTTTATCACGGTCGCCGCCACAGCCAATTATGGTTATAACCTGCTCGGTGCCTGTACGTATGTCATGTATTGTGCTCAGCACATTTTGAACCGCATCAGGAGTGTGGGCATAATCTACAATGCCAATAATGCCACTGGTGGAGGGCACATAATCAAATCGCCCTTCAGCTCCGCTCAACCTGCTTAAAATGGTCAATACTTTTTGCCGATCCTGTTCAAGCAACATTGCTGCGGCAAAAACTGCCATCAGATTGTAAGCGTTAAAACTGCCTACCAGCTTAAACCAAACCTCTTCTCCATCAATATTGAGCAACAATCCGCTAAACTGATTTTCTATGATTTTAGCTTTAAAATCTGCAATGGTTTTTAAGCCATATGTTTTTTTATGAGCCTTTGTGTTCTGAAGCATTATGCTGCCGTTTTTATCATCGGCATTGGTAAGCGCAAAAGCAGACTTTTCCAAACTATCGAAAAAAGCCTTCTTAGCTTTTAAATATTCCGCAAAAGTTTTATGAAAATCGAGATGATCGTGTGTGAGGTTTGTAAATATCCCGCCTGTAAATTTCAAGCCTGTAATGCGGTTTTGAGCCACTGCATGCGAGCTCACTTCCATAAAACAATAATCACAACCTTCTTCTACCATTTGCAGCAACAACAGGTTTAGTGCAATTTGATCTGGTGTGGTATGAGTTGAAGGAATAATCCGCCCGTTTACCTGATTTTCAACTGTTGATATCAATCCGGTTTTGTAGCCTAACTCACTAAACAGCTTATATAAAAGTGTCGCTACCGTAGTTTTTCCGTTTGTTCCGGTTACTCCAACTAACTTGAGATTAGCAGAAGGGCTATCGTAAAAATTGGATGCTATTATGCCTAGTGCATAGGCAGGATCCGGTACTTTAACATAACAAACTCCAGGTTCAATATCCGTGGGAAAATGCTCGCAAACTACTGCATTCACTCCTTTTGAAACAACATCTGAAATATAGTTGTGCCCATCGGTAACAGTGCCTTTAATAGCAACAAACAAAGTATTTGGAGCAGCCTGACGGGAATCAAAGCATATTTTCTCAAGTTCAACGGCTGTTGAGCCATGAACCTGTTGAATAGAAACGCCAAATAATATGTCTTGAAAAAGTTTCATCAGTTTAACTCCAGCATTACAGGATAACCTTTTCTTACACGCACTCCGGGCATCAACGATTGCCCTACCACCTTGCCGCTTCCTTTAACAATTGGGCGCAGCCCGGCATTTCCCAATGCATACAAAGCATCCTTCAGGCCCATGCCAATCACATTTGGCACCGAGCCTTCGGTATAGGCAATGTCTTTTATATTTAGCCCATTATTTGTGTCAATAGCATTTACCTCAGCATTATTTGCATACAGGGCTTTTACTCCAAAGGCTTTGTAAATACGTTGGGTTGCATGCTTTTCACCAGCTTTTGAAACCGGGAGATTGGTATTTCCTGCTAGTATTTTGTTTGGCTCTGCTGTCGCGATTTGCAAGTCTTTTGCAAAAACTTTATCTGCTATTTCACGGAAAGGCGGACCTGCAACCAAGGCTCCGTAATATCCATTTTTGGGATCGTTGATAACCACAATCAATGAATATTTAGGATTTTCTGCCGGGAAATACCCACAAAAAGAAGCCTGATATTGCTTTTTAGCCTTATATCCCTTATTCCCATCCGCCACCTGAGCTGTACCAGTTTTGCCGGCAATCCTATATAACGGATTATAAATTATCCCTTTGCCTGTTCCCTCTGTTATTACGCCTTCAAGCATATCCTGAATTTTAGAAAGCGTTACATCAGAACATATTTTATCATTAATGACCCTGGCTTTAAACTGTTCAACAGTACTCCCCAACTTCCTGATTTCGCTTACAAAAATTGGGGCAACATATTTGCCCTTGTTTGCAATTGCATTATAAAAAGACAGCATTTTAAGGGGCGTAAGCTGCATTTCGTAACCATAAGCCATTTGCGGCAGGGTCATATTTTTGTTCCAGCTTCTGTTCTCAGGATTTTTTACTACAGGCGTGGCCTCTCCGGGGATCTGCAGCCCAAGCTTTTGATTCAATCCCCATTCGTATAAATGATCTGTAAATTTAGACTGATTGTCCCGGTAGGCGTCGTTAACTAATTTAGATACGGCAGCGTTGGATGATTCCTCAAAGGCTTTTTTTACTGTTACCGTACCAATACTGCCATGCGAATCTTTGATAAGATGCCCCGGAATCTGATATGTTCCGGTGCCAACCATAGTATTGGTATCTACCTTTTTATCTTCCAGCAGCGCCATGTAAGACGCTACTTTAAAAGTTGAGCCGGGATCCTGATTGCCCGCTATGGCATAATTAAATTTCTCTACGTAGCTGCTATCTTTTGTAAGCGTGTAATTAGCTATTGCCCGTATCTCTCCTGTTGCAACCTCCATGAGGATAACGCACCCATGATCAGCCTTGCTTTTTATTAATTGTTTTTTAAGTGCATTCTGAGCCACATCCTGCATATTGATGTCAATGGTAGAAATGATATCGGCACCATCTTTTGGCGCAATTTCAATATCCCTGTTAACAGGCATCCAAACTCCGCCAGCTATGCGCTGCATGAGCTGTTTGCCGCTTTCGCCATCAATGTATTTGCTGTATGCCCCCTCCAGCCCAACGGGCTGTACATTTGCATTTTTATAGCCAATGGTGCGGGATGCAAGGCTTTGAAACGGTAAGATACGTTTGTTCATCTGTACGCTTATCAAACCGCCTTTATACCTCCCTAAATTAAAAATCGGGAACTGGCGTATCTGGCTTAATTGCTGGTGAGTTACCTTGCGCTTAACTAAAAAATAACGCTCCTTATCTTTGCGGGCTTCTCTAAAAATACGGGCATATTGCCGTGCGCTTTTATCGCCAAAAAATGATGACATTTTTTGAGCAAGCGAATCTACTTTTTCGTAAAAAATTTCATCTTTTTCTATACCGCCTGCAAGAAGGTCCATCCGCAGTTCGTACTCAGGTACTGAGGTTGCAAGCAAACTGCCGTCATTAGAGTAAATGTTTCCCCTAACCGCATCTACATTTACATAGTGCGTAGAAAGGCTGTCGGCCATTGCACGCCATTTCTTGCCTTGCTGAAACTGTACTGTCCACATTTTAAACACTACCGCAAATGCAAAGCATACAATTAGCCCAAAAGCTATGTAAACCCGTAATAAAATGTCAGTCCTGATATTCATCCGGTCAGTTCGATTTTAAGTCACTATCAGATACCTGTACTATTAATTTTTTAGGCGGCTCAACCGGTTCTTTCAAGCCCAGTGTATCTACTTGCCGAGCAACTTCGGTTTGTGTGCTTTTTAGCATTAAATCGGCTTTTAAGGTTTTAAAATCCCAGCTCAGCTCTTTAACCTCTTTGCTTACCTTGTCTATATCACGTATGTTTTTTACTGCAAAATTCTGGTTGCCAATGTAAGCCATGGCTAAAAAAGCCAGGAATATAATAAATGGAAGAGCCTGCGTGGCTGCTTCTTTGCTAACAAAGCCCTCTTTAAAGAACGTAGTAATAAAGTTTCGCGGAAGCTCAGCCTTTTGCGCTTTTGGCTCGGGCCGAACTTCCTGCTCCACTTCCCCTTTTGTAATTTCCTCTTTAAACTGGTTGCTCATATTTTCTCTGCTATGCGGAGCTTTGCGCTCCGGGCACGGTTGTTTTCCCTTATTTCTCTTTCGTTTGCCACAATTGCTTTTCGCGATATCTGCGCCAGAGGCTTTATTTCATTTCCAAAGAAATCCTTCTCAACCTCGCCCCTGAATTTGCCCTTGGCAATAAAATTTTTTACAAGCCTGTCTTCAAGCGAATGGTAAGACATTACTACCAGCCTCCCACCCGATTTTAGAACATCTACCGTTTGCAATAAAAATTCCTGCAAAGCTTCAAGCTCCTGGTTCACTTCTATGCGCAATGCCTGAAAAGCTTGAGCCAGGTATTTATTCTCTTTTCCTTTCGGAATAATGCCTGCAATAGCTTTTTTAAGCCCGTCTACAGATTCTATCGGCTCGTTTAACCTTGCAGTTACTATGGCTTTAGCTAAGGTTTTTGAATTTTGTATTTCACCATACATCCCGAAAATCCTATGGAGGCTTTCTTCAGTATAGGTATTGATAATTATTTTAGCAGTAAGCGATGAGGACTGATCCATGCGCATATCCAGATCGGCATCAAACCTGGTAGAAAACCCCCGCTCTGGCTGATCAAATTGATGTGATGACACACCAAGATCAGCCAGAATACCATCTACAAGTGGAGCCTCATGTAAACGACAATTGTTTCTCAAATAGCGGAAGTTCTGATCTATAAAGGTTAACCGATCATCTTTTGGAATATTCAGCTGCGCATCTGCATCCTGATCGAATGCCAGAAGGCGGCCGTTTTTGTTTAAATGCTTCAGGATTTCCAGCGAGTGCCCACCGCCCCCGAATGTTACATCTACATAAACGCCATCGGGCCTGATATTCAAGCCTTCAATACATTCGCCAAGCATAACAGGGGTATGATATTTACTCAAGCTTAGCCCCCTTTCTGCCCATAACTTCTTCGGCAAGGCTTGAAAAGCTTTCGGGCTCATTGTCTAATTGCGAGTCGTATGCCTTCTTAGCCCACACTTCAATTTTATTGAACTGGCAGGAAAGCACAACCTCATTATCGATCCCTGCATACTCCAACAGGGTTTTTGGCAATAAAACACGTGCAGAGGCATCTAAAGACAGTTCGGATGCGCCACGGGTAAAGTATCGTATAAATGTCCTGTTTTTCTCTTCGTACTGATTGAGCTTGCTCAGCTCTTCCGTGATCTTATCCCACTCTTTCCGGGTGTAAATAACCAGATTTTTCTCAAAACCACGGTTGATGACCAATCCCTCACGCTCAGCCTCAGGAAGTTGCTTCTTCAGGCTGGCGGGAATCATCATCCTGCCTTTGGCATCCAGCTTACAATCAAATTCTCCGAGGAAGTGGGACATGTATAGTTTTACCCATTAAAATTCAAGAGTAAAAATAAATATATATTTCCCACATTCTACCACTTTTTTCCACAAAAAGTTTTCAACAAGAAGATTACTTCCACGAAGGCATAAAAAAACCTCCAGATTTGAGATGGAGGTTGAGGAAATACAAAAGGGGAATAAGCTACGCGGGGCTTAATTGTCTTAGTTTGGACTGACAATACGATGGAAAACAAAACCTTTCATTGTCAAACCAAGCTATGGCTATTTTCCTGTCGACGCAAAGATAATCTTGAAGCCAGCTTATCTCGGTCGGTTCGTAAGGATAAATTAGGCATAATGTTGAGTTTTTTAGTATGTCATCAGAATATCGAAATCTATATTCATATAGCTGGCTCAATCCTTTTCGGGTTTGACTTAATAAATTTTCTGATTGAACGCTCTTTACTTCAAAAAGAAACCCTGTATTTTCTGAAATCTCAGCATATAAGTCAATATGTTCATTTTCTTTAGGAAGCGCTCCCAATTTTCGTAAGTGCTCATCTAACTGGGAAAGAAGGATTTTATGTTGTAAGTTGCTCTTTTGACGTTTGATTTGGGTAACCTCAGGGTCGGCCAACACACTTTTCTTATAGGCTCTCTCATTACTATAATATGGCTCTGACCCTCTTTCGCGTAAAGGGTATTTGAATACTATTGCTTTGTTATCAGCAATTAACTCATCGGTTTCGTTAACAGAAATAGGAGTAGCATTACTTGGGATTTCACCAGCTACTTCTTGTACGAGGTCAGAAGGCAATCTAACTACCCCATCAAAATATTTTGACCATTCACCGCCAGCTATTAAATTCTTCAACTGTTGAAGTGTGCTTATTGAATCAAAATTTTCAAACTGAAGGTCAATTGAACTAACTAATGTCAGTTGCCTAACTAGACGGGCTTCATCTGTCGGCGAATATGCAGGTCTTAAATATATCCATCCGTTTGTAACTTCGATTAAGTCTGTATGGTTAAGAATATGTAGTCTACGTTCAAAGCCAGGAATTGGTGGGATACTATTCGTCCGAATATCAATCAATAGATTTACAATATCTTCAACATCCGGTGAAGCTTTTTTATTGATGCGAATACTATTACATAAAATTGAGATTTCGTCGACAGATACTCTCGGATGTAAAGAACCTATCCCGTTTATAATTGAATCGGCTATTAAAGCTTTGCATATCAATCTAAATGGTGAAAGATGTATTCCATTTTGAATGAATGTCAATGTCCGGTTACCAGCATTGCTTTGTAATCTCACATTTTTACCCGAAAAGCTTGCACCATTGCCATTGGGAAATTGAAACATTGATAATTGCAAAGTCATAAAAGCGGGGACATTAGGCTCTTCACCTATAAGGAATCGCTTGGCTGTTTCACTTAAGTGTAAAATCCATTTTCCATTCTCCTTTTCAAGACGATACAATCCTAAATAGGCAGGATAAGCGCTAAACTCATCACGAAATTTAGATGGGTCTCTAGCTACTATCGATACTCTTGGACTAATCCTTTTGAAACTCTCTTCTATCGAATCTCGATCGTATGGTTGACCATCGAATTGGGAAAATACAGTAGCAATCTCAATTAGCTTTAAAGGCCATTCGTGGCTACTAGAATGGATTTTATGGCTGAAGAAATCCTTGATTAACATTGAGATAAGATAGGTCTAATATTTCTGTTAGCTCATCATAGCCAACTACATTATCATGAAAAAAAACTTGCTTTCTTACGTGGCTTGCTAATAAACCACCAAATAGAGGCGGCACCGCATTCCCAACTTGGCGTATTACATGCCTACCGACGCCATAGAATTCCCACCAATCGGGAAACGTTTGAATTCTAGCACTTTCTCTTGGCGTTACTTCTCTTGGATAATGAGGATGTACATGCCCCTTACCTCCACCTTGGTCAGACCCGACAATTATCGTGTAGCTTGGCCTAGCTGGATGTAATTTGTTAATTCGAGTTAAAGGGTCACGTTCACCAAATTCAAGGCCACGGTACCTATCTATTATTCTTTGACTATGTTCTCTTCCCACATGATTAAAAGCTCCCCCCTCTGTAGGTAACGGTAAATCGGTAAGAGCATCCTTTACTGTTGTGTAAGGTCTGAAATCATCAAACATTCCCGAGTGGTTCGCTTTATGAGTTTGAAGCATACGGGTTGCTGCAACTCCGTTTAATGTGCCGATGATAATTATTCTTGATCTGAATTGAGGAATACCATAATTGGCTACATCGTACTCAAAAGCACTAATAGTATATTCACCTTTGAAAGAAAGAGTTTCTATTAATTCCTTGTATAAATCTCCATTATGAATAGTCTTTAATCCGGAAACATTTTCGAACAAGAAACCCTTAGGTTTAAATTCGTCAATAATTCTCGCATATTCATATACTAAATTTCCTCTTGGGTCATCGAGTCCCTTTCGCTTGCCAAAAACAGAAAATGCTTGACATGGAGGTCCTCCTATAATAAAATCTATTTCTTCCTTTGTCTTTTCGATTTTATTGAGGATATCTTTACTAATCAACGACCTAACGTCGGTGGCTTCAACCAAATGCTTACCATAATACGGTCGCCGCCCTTGATTTAACTTTAATGTTTCGCAAGAGTAAGAATCTATATCTGTTGAATAAATTACATTAAATCCTGCAGCCGAAAACCCTAAATCCAAACCACCACCACCAGCAAATAGAGAGACTACATTTAACGCCATACAAAAAAAACTTCAAACAAACATCGATAAAATATGCTTCATTTTGTTTTAAAAATACCAGATATCGGATACTAAAGTTTATAACAAACTAACATCATATCACTAATCGTAGCTCTAATGTTGTGCGCATCCTTTAAAAAAAGCTTTAAATAGCATCCTCTTCAGCGACTTTTGGAACAGTTATTATTAGCTCAACTTAACTACCAAGCAATCGACCGATAATAAATAAGTGCGCTATTCATTCACCGCTTTCACCCCCGGCAATTCTTTCCCCTCCATATATTCCAGCAGCGCACCACCCCCGGTTGAAACATAGCTCACTTCATTCTCCAAGCCAAACTTCGCAACTGCTGCAGCTGAGTCGCCACCCCCAATTAGAGAAAACGCACCTTTACGTGTTGCTTCTACAACTGAAAGTGCAACGGACTTTG
>JAYVNR010000204.1:0-3920 GCA_043758305.1 Pedobacter sp.
ATTCCCAACCTTTTCCCTTATTTTTTTTATTCGTTTAATATCCTGTTGTGGATCTTTTCCAAGTTTAATTTTCAAAATTGTTGCGCCCATATTCGCAAAATCAAGTGCTTTTAGCGCCATGGTTTCAGCGTCATTAATGCCAACGGTAATATCGGTCTCTATCTGCCGCTTTTCTCCGCCCAGAAATCTATATAAAGGAAGGCTGGCATTTTTGGCTGCTATATCGTACAGAGCCATATCAAATGCGCTTTTTATTGTTGAGTTGCGGGCGATAGCAGCATTTAATTCATTCATCCTGGCTTCTATGTCGAGAGGGTTTTTGCCTTTCAATAATGCTGCAAAATCTTTTGCCACAACCAGGCAGGTTTCCTGTGTTTCGCCAACTATCATCGGGAATGCAGAACATTCGCCAACGCCATAAATTCCTGCGTCTGTATATATCCTGATAAAAACATTTTGGGCAAAGTGCATAGTGCCTGTAGCTATTGCAAACGGCTCCATTTTGATGCTGAGGCGGTATATTTCTGTGTGCGTTATTTTCATGTGTTGGGTTGTCAGCTTGAGGTTCTTGAAGGCTTAACCATACTTCGAGAACCTCAGTATGACCCTTGTTTTAGAAAGCCACAATGAATTAAAACTAAAAAAACTTTTCAACCTTTCAACTTTTAACTTTACAGCGATAATCTACAGCTTCCATGCCCAACAAACTCATAAACGAAACATCTCCATATCTCCAGCAGCATGCAAATAACCCGGTAAACTGGTATCCATGGGGAAATGAAGCACTGCAAAAAGCAGTAGATGAGAATAAGCTGATCATAATCAGCATCGGATACTCGGCTTGCCATTGGTGCCATGTAATGGAGCATGAAAGCTTTGAGGATGAGGAAGTTGCTAAAATAATGAACGATTTTTTTATTTGCATTAAAATTGACCGTGAAGAACGTCCCGACATAGACCAAATATATATGATTGCCGCACAATTGATGACCGGTAGCGGCGGATGGCCCCTAAATTGTTTTTGCCTGCCAGATCAGCGGCCTATTTATGGAGGCACTTATTTCCGTAAAGAAGATTGGAAAAGCCTTTTATTTAACCTCGCTGAATTTTGGAAAGGTAAGCCAGATGAAGCACGGGAATATGCTGCAAAATTATCAGAAGGGATCAATCAAACCGAGAAGTTTTCTTTTGTGAAAAAAGCGCATGATTATGATAAGGACGATTTGATAAACCTTTTTGCTCCGTGGAAACGTTCTTTTGATATGTCGGAAGGCGGATATAACCGTGCGCCTAAATTTCCTTTGCCCAATAACTGGCAATTCTTGTTGCGCTATGCACATCTGATGAAAGATGACGCAGCCAATATTTCCGTTAGGCTAACGCTCGAAAAAATGGCTTTCGGAGGGATTTACGATAATATAGGTGGCGGCTTTGCCCGATATTCTGTTGACGGCCGCTGGCATGTGCCACATTTTGAGAAAATGTTGTATGACAATGCACAGCTTTTAAGCCTGTATTCTGAAGGTTATCAATATTGCAAAGACGAGCTTTATAAAAAAGTGGTTTATGAAACTGTGGATTGGGCAAAGCGTGAAATGCTTTCTCCCATGGGAGGTTTTTATTCTGCTTTAGATGCTGATAGCGAGGGCGTGGAGGGCAAGTTCTATACCTTTACAAAAGCCGAGTTCAACCAAGTGTTAGGGCCAGATGAAGAAATATTCAGCATTTATTACAACGTAACAGATGGTGGCAATTGGGAAGAGGAGCATACAAATGTGTTGTTCAGGAAATATGATGATGAGACACTTGCCAACATGCTTAATATTTCCGTGGCCGAGCTTACCGGGAAAATTGATATTGCCAGGCAGAAACTAGCAGAATATCGCGAAAAGCGCATACGCCCCGGGCTCGACAATAAAATACTCGCATCATGGAATGGCTTGATGTTAAAAGGCCTTACAGATGCGTATAAGGCATTTAATGAGATTGAGTTTTTAACCCTTGCATTGAGAAATGGGAGGTTTATTAAAGAGAAATTGATTAGCGAGGAGAATTCGTTAAAGCGCTTATTTAAAAATGATGCGCAATCAGGTTGGGACGGTGCAGGCTTTTTAGATGATTATGCTTTTGTGATAGATGGTTTTATCGGTTTATACGAATCTACTTTTGACGAAAGCTGGCTTAATGATGCACGCAATCTGGCAAACTATGCCATATTTAACTTCTTTGATGAAGAAACTGGCTTGTTTTTTTATACATCAGGAGGGAGCGAGAAACTGATAGCCAGGAAATATGAAGTTATGGACAACGTTATCCCCTCATCTAATTCTGCAATGGCTCATAATCTGTATAAAATCGGTCATTTTTATGATGAACAATCATTTATTGAAATGGCAAAGCAAATGCTCCATAATGTATTCCCACATATAAAAAGTTATGGTTCCTCTTATTCTAATTGGGCAAACCTCCTTTTATATGAAGTATTCGGGATGTATGAAATTGCTATAACAGGTTCTGAGGCAGAACAGCAACGGAAGGAAATAGAGCAAAATTTTATCCCCAATAAAATAATTTTAGGTGGAAAAAAAGGATCATTACCTTTGCTGCAAGATAAGTGGGGCGATAGCACCAAAATATTTATCTGCAAAAACCGCACTTGCCAATTGCCTGTTACATCTGTCAAAGAAGCCTTGATGCAATTAAATTAATATAAAATCTATTACAACCTATGATTATTGAACAAGAAAGCGTAGTTGCGCTAACCTATGACCTCTATACCGGAAAGGACAATGAAGAAGTATTTGTTGAGCAAGCTTCCGCGGACAATCCTTTGGTGTTTTTGTATGGCGTAGGCATGATGCTTCCCAAATTTGAAGAAAACCTACAGGGCTTGAATGTGGGAGATAAATATGATTTTAAGCTATCAGCTTTAGATGGGTATGGCGAAAAGGATGAAAACGCTATTGCTGGATTGCCAATTGATATGTTTAAAGATGGGGAATTGCCTAAACCAGGCGCTATATTGCCCTTACAGAATGATGAAGGGCATCAGTTTCAGGCCCGCGTTGTAGAAATAACTGAAATTTCTGTAACTGTTGATTTGAACCACCCGATGGCAGGAGAGGATCTTCATTTTAAAGGTGAAATAATAAGTGTTCGCAAAGCCACAGCTGATGAGCTATCGCATGGGCATGCGCATGGTGCTGATGGGCATTCGGGACACTAATATCTTATCAGGATTTTAAAGTGGGGCCTTTAATTCTAGGCGATCTTGTGCAGCGGTACAGCAAAGCCGGGCTCATGTTCGGCAGAACGTTTTAAGAAGCTTCCAACTTCTTTGGTCAGGATTTCTGTTTCTATCAAAAATCCGTCGTGCCCATAAAACGAGCTGATCTCAACATATTGGGCGTTTTTAATATTAGAGGCTAAAAATTTCTGTTCTTCTACAGGAAATAGCAAATCTGAAGTTATGCCAATTACCAATGTTTGTGCTTTTATAGCTTTTAGCGCCTCTGCTGCAGAACCTTTGTTTCGGCCAATGTTATGCCCATCCATAGCTTTAGAAAGAAACCAGTAGCTGTACGCATTAAAACGGTTTACAAGTTTGTCGCCCTGATAATTCTGATAAGAGGATGCTTTAAAGTTGTCCAGTTTATCGGAGGAAACCTCCTGTTGGGAAATGGCATAGGTTTCATATCCTCTGTAAGATAAAAGGGCAATGCTCCGGGCTGCCTTTAAGCCATTTTTCCCTCCCGTTTCTGTCTCGTCAAAAAAAGTACTATCAGCAGAAATAGCCAAGCGTTGGCTTTCGTTAAATGCGATGCCCCATGCAGAATGCTGTGCATTTGTAGCTAAAAGCACTAATTTTTTAAACCTGGTTGGTTCGGCAATTGCCCATTCAAGCGCTTGTTGCCCGCCTA
>JAYVNR010000205.1:0-3904 GCA_043758305.1 Pedobacter sp.
TACGCAAAGTCTTATCTAAATAATTATATGCCCGATATAGTCCACGTTACATACGCCCAAACCGGGCAAAGCTCCAGCATCAACGCCTTGGGGATGCGAGAAATGCAGGAAAAGGCGTTCGAAGCTCGCGACGCACAGTATCTATTGTTAAAAGCTCCGCCAGCTTCGGGCAAATCGCGTGCTTTGATGTTCATTGCTTTAGATAAGCTGATCAATCAGGGCATTAGCAAAGTTATCGTTGCCGTGCCCGAAAAATCCATCGGTTCCTCGTTCCGGTCCACAGGATTAATGGCTCACGGTTTTTTTTCTAATTGGGAGATAAACGACGTGTACAATCTTTGTACGCCCGGCGATGAAGGCAGCAAAAGCAAAGTGCAGGCTTTCAAAAACTTTTTAGATAGCAATGAAAAGATCATGGTGTGCACACATGCCACACTTCGCTTTGCTGTGGATGAATTGGAAGAGGCCAAATTCAACAACATGCTTTTGGCCATTGATGAATTTCACCATGTTTCGGCAGATGCGGATAACCGGTTGGGCGAGCACCTGCGCTCCATCATGCAAAAATCGAACGCCCATATAATCGCCATGACCGGTTCTTATTTCCGTGGCGACAGCGTTCCGGTTTTGTTGCCAGAGGACGAGGCAAAATTCACGAAAGTGACTTACAACTATTACCAGCAGCTAAATGGGTATAAACACCTCAAGTCGCTGGGCATTGGCTATCATTTTTATCAGGGCAGATATACTTCGGCCATACTTGATATTTTAGATACCACAAAAAAGACCATCCTGCATATCCCAAACGTCAATTCGGGCGAATCTACCAAAGACAAGGAAAAAGAAGTTGGGTTTATTTTGGATGCCATTGGCGAAATAACCCATCAAGACAGTAAAACCGGGGTTATCCATTTAAAACGGCATGTTGACGGGGCGCTGCTCAAGGTGGCTGATCTGGTGAACGACAACCCAAAAGAGCGGGAAAAAATTGTGGCGTACCTGAGAGAAATCGATTCTATAGACGACATGGATCTGATCATTGCTCTGGGCATGGCCAAAGAAGGTTTCGACTGGCCCTGGTGCGAACATGCGTTGACCGTAGGTTATCGCGGCTCGTTGACGGAGATCATCCAGATCATTGGCAGGTGCACCCGAGATAGCAGCAACAAAACACACGCACAGTTCACCAACCTGATTGCCGAACCCGATGCACAAAAAGAGGATGTGCAGCTGTCGGTGAACAACATGCTGAAAGCCATAACGGCGTCTTTGCTGATGGAACAGGTTTTGGCGCCTAATTTTAAGTTCAAAACCAAGCTGAACGATGATGACAAAGCCCAGCCCGGCGAAATAAAGATACACGGGCTTAAAGAACCAAGCTCAAAAAGGGTTAAAGACATCATTGAATCTGACTTGAACGATCTGAAGGCCACCATCCTTCAAGATAACACCATGCTCAAGGCGATGCCCGGCAACCTGGATCCGGAAGTGATAAACAAGGTGCTGATACCAAAGATTATCCAGATCAAATATCCCGATTTAACGGAAGAAGAAGTTGAGGAATTGCGCCAGCACGTGGTGGTAGATTCGGTGATCAAAAACGGCGAGATCAAAGAAATTGGCGACAAGCGTTTTTTGATAATGGCAGACAAGTTTGTGAACATAGACGAGCTGCACATTGATTTGATAGACAAAGTGAACCCGTTTCAAAAGGCGTTTGAGGTATTGTCTAAATCGGTTACCACGCATGTGCTTAAGCTGATCCAGGAAAGTATAGAAGCAACCCGTATACAGGTAAGCGAGGAAGAAGCATTGGTATGCTGGCCAAAAATCAAAGAGTTTTACGCCACCTTTAACCGGGAGCCGAGCATTGCCTCATTAGATCCGCTGGAAAAGCGGATGGCAGAAGTATTGATCTATCTACGGGACCAAAAAAGAAAAAAAGCGCATGCCAGTTAAAGGTTCCCTAAACGATATATTTAATGACGACGAGTTTGGCTTGTTAAATGCCAAACCTGTGGCGTATGCCCGAAATGCTGACGAACGCTTGTTGGCCACCTTTGAGGAGATAAAAGTTTTTTATGAAAAAGCCGGCCGTGTGCCACAATCAGGCAACGGCGTACAGGAGCATCAGCTGGCTGCCCGGTTGAAAGGGTTGAAGAGCGATCCTGAAAAAGTAGAAATGCTCCGTGCTTACGACAAGTATGATCTGTTGAGCTCGGAAAAACCCATTGAATCTATAAACGATATTTTTGATGACGATTCTTTAGGCCTGCTGGAGAACGATGCCGAGCAGATATTTGATTTGAAGCATGTGCCTAAAGAAACCAACATGCCAGATTATATCGCTTCGCGGAAGCCCTGTTTAGATTTTGCGGAGTTTGAGCATTTGTTCAAAGACTGCCATCAGGATTTGCGAACCGAAAAGCGGAAACTCTATCCTTTTAAAAACGAACAGCAAATAGACAAAGGCTACTTTTTTGTTTTGAAAGGGATTTTGGTGTATGTGGCCGATGTATCTGAAAAGGAAAAAGTTGGTGGCAAGACCAATGCCCGATTGAGATGCATTTTTGAGAACGGCACCGAATCGGACATGCTCTTACGTTCCTTGGCTGCCGAGCTCTACAAAAATGGGCGCCGCGTAACCGAGCACAATGAAAAATTGCTGGACAACCTTACCGGGATTACCGAGGCAGACGAAGAAGCCGGGTTTATTTACGTTTTGAAAAGTAAAAGCGACCGGCCGGAAATCGCTTCGATCAAAAACCTGTTCAAGATTGGCTATTCAAAAGGGGCGGTGGAAGAACGCATCAAAAATGCGCCGCAAGACCCAACTTATCTGATGGCTCCGGTGGCCATAGTAACTGCTTTCAAGTGTTACAACATGAACCCGCAAAAGCTTGAACAGCTGCTGCATAATTTCTTTGGCTCGGCTTGTTTAAATGTTGATGTATTTGATTTAAAAGGAAAGCGGACGGTTCCGAGGGAGTGGTTTATCGCCCCGCTTCCGGTTATTGAACAAGCTATTGAAATGATCGTATCCGGAGAAATACTCAGTTATAATTATGATCCGGTAAACGAGCAAATCAAGGCTGCCGAGTTTTTTGACAAAACCAGAAGGACGCTTAGCATCCGGCAACCATACGCAGAAGAGATAATGCTCGGCATTAAAAAGGAAGAATACCGTTCCATACCCACCAACATACGTGGGCGGGTCTATATTTATGCATCTAACACGTTGGATGACGTAACCGGAAAAACCAAAGGGACTAAAAATAAAGACTTACCACGGGGTGTAATTATTGGTTCTGTTGAAATTGTTGGTTGCTATGGAAGCAAAAGCGAAGGCTATGCATGGACATTAGCCAATCCAGAACGTCTGCTTAAGCCAGTAAAACCTGTGAAGCAACCTCAACCGGTTTGGTTTTACCCATTTTGAATTTGTTATGGAGGCAACGTGGCGGGTTTTAACTGGTGGCTCAGGCTCAACAGCGGCAGAAACCGTTATCCTGGCTATAATCCGGCTTTTACCAACGGAATAACCTTGGCACCAATCAACCTGATAGAACTTGATAATTGCTCATGTGTCAATCCAGCATTATCCATCTGGAAGGTGAAGCGATCAACACCACCCAATGCTTCGCTATGGCGCAATAGTTTTTCAGCTACCTGCTCAGGGCCTCCCACCACCAGCACTCCCCTTGGCGAAACTAATGCATCAAACTGCGTTTTAGTTACCGGCGGCCAGCCACGCTCTCTCCCAAGTTTTGTCCAAAGTTCTGCGTAACCGGGATAATAGTCAGAAATAGCCTGTTCGTTGTTTTCAGCTACATAGCCCGGCGAGTGCAAGCCGACTTTCAACTGTTCCGGTGTGAAGCCTGCTATTCTGCCTGCCTCACGGTAT
>JAYVNR010000206.1:0-31454 GCA_043758305.1 Pedobacter sp.
TGGATAGGTTATTCAATTGCTGGCGATATGCATTAAAATCCGAAGATAGCTAAAAAGCATTCTTATCGCCAAACAACATGTTGCCAATAGTCATGGCTACAATTTTAACATCCAGCTTCAAATCCCAGTTTTCAATATACCAGATGTCGTATTCTATCCGCGTTTGCATTAAAGAAATGTCAGGAGTTTCCCCCCTCAAGCCATTTACCTGTGCCCATCCGGTGATGCCCGGCTTTACTAAATGCCTTACCAGATAGTTATCAATTGTATCCCTAGACTCAATATTTAATGGGATGGGATGTGGCCGAGGCCCGACAACGGACATAGAGCCTAATAGTACGTTTATGAATTGAGGAAATTCATCTAAGCTTGATTTTCTCAAAAACTGCCCTATACTTGTTATTCTTGGATCCCCCTTTTTTGCCTGATTGTACCTTCCATTCTCATCAATATCCTCGGAATGAGTGTACATGGAACGAAACTTCAAACATTTAATCTTATCATTCTGCCGGCCCCACCTTTCCTGCTTAAATAATACTGGCCCCTTAGAATCTAATTTGATAAGTAACGCCAAAAGTGGAAACAACCAGGAGAATATAAGAATCAACACCAACAGACTAAAGCAAATATCAAATAAGCGCTTTATAATCCGCGAATGCATCTCCTCTAAAGGCTCATGCCTTACAGTAATCATGGGGAAGGTAGCAAACATGTCAATATTGCCTCTTGAAGACAAAAATTGAAAATAATCGGGTATAATTTTTATTCGTACAGCTTCTTTACTGGCAATATTTACTATAGAATTGATGGTTTCAGTCGCATGGTTAGGCAAGGCTACAATAACTTCATCTACCTGAGGTATATTGTTTTTAAACAATTCCTCAAGAGCGTTTACCGTTCCCAAATATTGCCCGTTTAAGTACGGCTTTCTGTCATCATCTAAAAAGCCTACCACATTATATCCGAAATGAGGGTTAGATTTTATTAGTTTGTAAAAATCCATACCCACTTTTCCAGCACCGATTATCAATAAATTGCGCAAATTCCTCCCCTTGCGCCTTAACAGAATTAAGAATTTTTTATACAAAAACTTTTCTATGGGCAGTAACAGAGAGAGCATAGCAACATATATCACTACAAATTCTCTTCCGTAATATGGGTGATTGATACCAAAAAGAAATAAGCCCGCAAAAATTGCCTGAAAGAATATATTAGTAAATGTCCTTAGTATTTCATAGACAAATCCCCTTACCCGGAATTCATCATAAAGTTGATTGGATTTGCTTGTGAAATACCAGGCACAGCACAGAAATAACATCATGCCAATATCCAGCAAATCCCATTTGGCATCGAATAACGATTTTGAATAACTAGCTACACTAAAGAAACATATCTCTATAATTGCGACATCAGACCAGAAGCGGAATATACTAACCCTGTTTTTGTGTAAAGCCATTAAACGTAATACCTCTAATGTATTAAAACGAGGTCAAAAGTACATTAACTTTATAACCTTTTTACGATTAATTACACTAATTCATATCATGAAATCTATTCCATGAGTTTAACATATTCAGCCTCGAGTTTTTTAATATTCTTTGTTATGCTATGAAATTGATTAACATATACAAAACCAGCATCGCTTATGAACTTATATACGTTTGAATCAAACATAAGCATTTCTATTTTTTTTATGAAATCATCGGAAGTTATACAAGCAAATCCATTTTCACTATTTTGAATAACATCATTATTGCCATCTGCCTTTGACACAACACAGGGAATTCCTAAAGACATGGCTTCTAACAGTGAGTAAGGGAGGCCTTCGAAAACAGAGGTCAAAACAAACACGTCCAAATCTGCTAAGAATTTACTGCTCGCATCAGTATCCCCCCATGGAAGAAAATTAATTTTAGCTGACAAGTCATTAGCTGCTATAAAACTTTCAATCTCACTCTTGCGGTCATCATGATAGCCAGCTCCTAATATTGAAAATTCGAGATTGGGATAAATTTTATGTAAATCAAGAACAATTTCTAAGAATAAAATCGGATTTTTCTGCATAGTGAGTCGTCCTATCATTCCAATTTTTTTCACAGGGCCGTTCAATTTTTTTGGTATGAAAGAAGGAATTTCTATCGCATTTAAAACAACTCTTACTTTATGCCTAGGATATCCAAGCTCAAAAACTGCCCTGTTGCTTTCTGAGTTCGATACAGCTAATAAAACATCAGTAAGTTTCTTACAAAAGAATTCTATTAAATAGTATAAAGTCCGGTGCAAACCTGTAAAGCTTAAATATGAAAATGCATTTGGCGTATAGATAGTTTTGATTCTGCAAATTTTGCCGGCCATTCTGCCTAATAAACCACCCTTAGCACTATGGCAATGAACAATATGAGCTTTTTCCTTCTTGATTATATTTATGATTTTAAAAAGTATCATAAAATCCTGAAGAATTGCTATTTCTCGGGCAGCATTAATTGGATAATAAGCAATATTTCGCTGCGCACATGTTTGTTCAAGCTCTTTATCAAGGGGAGCAATCAATACAAACCTAAATTTGGAGTGTTCAGCGAAGTTGAGAACATTTTGTATATAAGTTTTTATTCCTCCCAAAGAAAGAGTGACGTGTGCTATATTGGTTTGGAGTCTCGGTTCCGTCATTTACTCTTCCTTATATAAAAAGAGCCGGGTTCTGCGTCTGGAACTAGGTTTGTAAGCGTCCCCGCTAAGCGGTCATAAAAGTCATTCTTAAGATAGTTCAGAGCGAAAAGTATTTCATAAGAATCGTTGTGTTGTAAAAAAGCTTCGAGCAAATATTGTTCATTCCAGAAACTTACTCGCTTAAAATACCAATCCTTTAAATAATGCCTAGGAGTAAATATATCATGGACATGAATAATTACTCCCTTTTTGAGCTGAGGAAGGATATTGAAAAATTCAAATAATACATCGCCCTCCGGTCTAATAATGTGTGAAGAATCGATAAACAAAATATCTCCACTTTCTAGCGACGTAAATATATCTGTTGAAACATTTTCTACTTTATCCCGGATAAGATTAATTTCACCCATAGACTCTAGCCATGGCATCTCATAAGGGTCTATGCATGTTATATTTGTTTGAAAGCCATCAATTTGATTTCGTTTTATTGCGTCGACGGCTAATTTTGTAGTGTGTCCCGAACCTATTTCAATAATCCGCTTGGGCTTATAGTTTCTTACAATCAAATAGTATAAGTCTGCATCGCCTTGTCTAAAAGACAAATTATCATATTTAAATAAGAAGCCCTCTCCTTTTTGTAAGAGAGTAAGTTCTTCTTTATACAACAATTTTTCTATCTCAATTAGCTGCTTTTCTGGTTGTAAATCCAAATTCAGTTCCCGCTTTTTGGACGGATCAAATGTTGCGGGAAATTTGAATTGCGGTTCATAATAATAATCTATTATTGGCATCACCCCAAAATATATCAATATTTTTTTAGTGTAAAAATGCTCTATACCAATCCGCCGTAACATATAAATAAATGGTATGTAAACAATGCTAACGGGAAGTAACAATATTTCGATCAGATTAAAAATCAATCTGCCAATAGTTTTTTTTGATGTCATGTTAAATACCCCTAGCGTTTTTGTAATAATTTACAATGTCCTTGTAATTAAATATTTCCTTATTCTTTCTCCCTATAAAATAAAACCCTGATGCACCATCAATTCTATTAGATTTAATTATTATTAAGTCAAACAAAACAAATATGAACCCAGAAAATCTAGCAAATATTTTTACCAAATTCTTAATAATCGGTGTAAATCCGAATACTGCTTGCAAAAAATAATAGTAAGACCAAAATAAAGCTGTTCCTGCGAATGACGAAGGACCACTATCTATTTGTTGAAAATCTTTAAGCAACAACCGATGGCCTGAATGACTATATCGTGTAAAATCATACGGACCTCCATGCACTTGTTGCATGAAGGGAGTTTCAATGTAAGCTATTCCGTCGTTTTTCAGCGTTCTATAAATTTCAGAAACACATTTTTCAGGGTTAATCACGTGTTCCAAGACAGCTTGGCAAATTATTAAATCAAATGAATTGGCAGAAAAAGGAATTTGATGACCATCAAAAATTATTTGAGTTCGGGGTCCAAATGACACGTCTGATTCAACAATATCAATATTCTTATTTTGCAGCAATACGGTCATACCTTTACCTGCAATGCTACCTCCAAGAACCAAGACAGATGGACGGATACCGGTTTTTTGATAACTATTTGTTAGCTCTTCCGACAGATAACGATAATTGCCTTTGGCGGCCCAATTTATTCCTAATGGTGGCAAAAATGATGTGATTGCTTTATATATTACGTTTGTTTCAAAAAACAAGCGTTCGTGATTTAGAAAATCACTTACTTTAAATATTGAATTCTTTTCGTCAATTAAAACAGGTATATTATCGATTACTGGGTATGATGCATTGCATGCCATGCATTCTATAGTTTTCTGACCATAGACGTAATTAAGACCTCCTTTGCAGTTAAGACATATAAGCGATTCCATCAATTTTTGTTCATGATGTTTAAAACAATTTTAATCATAAACGTCCTAGATAGATTAAGAATAAGCATAGATTTTTCCCAAGGAGTATAAGAAAAATTGTTTAACAAAACTTGATAGTGTTCATTTAAAACCTGCTTTGTATTTAACCACTCAGAAGTTTTGCTATTCCCATGAATCCTAAATGCTCCCAAAATATCTTTTTGGAAATGATATATATATCTTGAATTATAAGCTTTAGCCATAAAATCAACATCCATACAGTATTTAAGCGAAGTATCTAGCGGGAAAATTTTGTCTGAGACATCTTTTCTCCAAAAAAGTGTAGGTTGTAGTGGAACAAAGCGACCGGTTTTAAATTGTTGGAAATTCCACACATGAGAAAAACATCTCTTAATCACAGAACCATCTACTCCAATCAAATTATAACTTCCATATAAAATATCAATCGAATCAGACTCAAATGCCTCTGCGACTTTGCTAAAACAGGTTCTATAATATATATCATCACTGTTTTGCCAGGCGACTATATCCCCAGTGCATTTTTCCATAGCCTTATTCAAACCATCGGTTTGTGAGTTATCATTTATAGAAACAATTTTAACAAAATCGTATTTTTTTATTATATTAATTGTTTCGTCGGTAGACCCTCCATCAGCCACAAGGACTTCATAATTAGAATATGTTTGATCTTTTATAGACTCAAGTGTTTGCTCTAAATATTTTTCCGAATTAAATGTAGGAATGACGATAGATAACTTCATAAAATTTTATGGATGCTCGATTGAAATTATTTTTACCTTACTAATTTTAATTTTCTCTATACTGACTAACTGAATAAAAACAAGCAATATCCAAAAAGGGGCATGGTAAAAATCGCCTAATATCCATAAATGGAAAATAGTGGTCAATAGAGACAAAGCAAGAATCTTAGATTTATCTGTTTTTATGGCTTTAGTTAATATTTTAAAAAGAAAAAGTATAATTGTTATAAATGCAAACAAGCCAAGATCGGCAAGTACAGTGAGAAAAAAACTTAGGTAGCCTTCACCTCCATTAATCACTTTTCCATATCCAGGTCCCATGCCTAATATGGGATTCTGCATCCATGTTTCAAAACCCTTTTTCCAAGATAATAGACGAATTACGGCCGATGCAGAATCATCGGATAAAACTAATTTTTGCTGGAATTCATTCAAAAATCCCTGAATTAAAACCTCCCCCAATATAGCTATAAAGCCAAGAGCTAAAATTGTATATAACAAAAATTTAAAACTAAATGCTTGCCTAAATTTCAATATAAGAAATGATAATGCCACAAACATGATGGCACCAATGGATCCGCTGGTCGCAAGGGCGCAAATATATAATAAAAATAATAAGTTGAATTTACTTTTAGACAAATGTTCGGCTGCATAGTAAATCCCAATCAATCCGTATATATTTAGAATAAGAGCCATACTACCAGGCTCTTCCGCAACTCCTCCCACAGTTAATACTCCCCATTTTTGGTAGTAAGTCATGTTTGCAGTACCATTTTCAAGATTCACGAATAATGGCCTTAACTGAAAATTTAAAAAGTTTGCCAAAAGGAAGTCGACTACCATAATAATACAACATAAAACTGCAGAATAATAGATTGCTTTGCCTAATTGCATGCTAGTAATTTTGAGGTCTTGGATTGCCATCTTCAAGCCCAAGAAATATGCAAATACTGTAAAAAAATATGCGAGCAGATTCGAAAAAGTTCTATCTGTGAATGGGTTTATTAAAACGGAAATCAAAGCAATAATAAGGAAGGCTGCCAAGAACAAGTCCTCATGATAAAATGCTATGTTCTTAATATTGGGTCTAAAAAGAATTTTATATGAAAAAAATACTACATAAAAAATCAAAAGGATTATGATTGGTAACCGTATCCAGGAATTTATTGCAAAAGCAGCTGTGAATGGTGCAAAAAATATGAAAATAAAGAGTAGCTTTTTCACTAATCGTAACTTGCAACAAAATTAAACTGCATTATGAATTAATTAAAAAGCATGGTAGCAATACTATTCAGAGTAAGAGCAAAAATATTACTTTTGACAGTACTTATGAAAATATTGGCTTGATTAATAAACTATTGGAAATTAAATATTTTAATAAATTACACATTGTTTTGGATGCCAGGCACTTAAACCATGTACTGGATGGTCTGGGCAGATATATGCTGGAACTTATAAATAATTTAGACATAAATGACAACTACCAATATACAATTTTGCACGCTAAAGATTTTCCCTTTGATTATATCCACAACCAAGACCATTTTCAATTCAAACAAATTAATATTCGCGGCGGGGCGCTTCTACAACATCTAATATTGCCATTTCATATTTTTAAGCTTAAAGCGGATACTTATTTTTACCCCTTTATTGATCCTCCAATTTTCTCACCCGCTAAAAAAAATATTTTTGCGGTGCATGATTTAAATCACTTCTTTTTTTCTAAGTATGCAGCTACCGAACGAAAATTTGCAATTATTATGGCTAAAATTTTCATTCATGTATCCTCCAAACAGTATAATCATGTTGTCGTATTTTCCCAGTATGTAAAAGATCAGCTTAACAAGCATGTTGCTGCTAGTATTGGAAAAACTACTGTGATTTATCATGGATTCTCCCCTGATTCTTTTGATTCGGGGATAAACAAAAAATTATCCGTTACCAGCCCTTTTATATTGTACATCGGCAATAATAGACCTCATAAAAATATTAAGAGGTTGATAGATTCTTTCAAACTCATTTCTCTAGTTGATAAGGGAATTCATCTTGTAATTGCTGGCAACCAATTAAAAAGGTTCATCAAAACTAAAGATTATGTCGAAGTGAACGGTTTAAGTGATAAAATTACTATTTTGAACAAAGTTAGTAATAGCCAGTTAAAATGGCTTTATAAACATTGCGAGCTGGTCACTTATCCATCGGTTTCAGAGGGTTTTGGCTTGCCTTTACTAGAGGCGTGGCATTTCGAAACTCCGATAATCGCATCCTCAACAACTTGTATACCTGAAATCGGAGCAAACGCCGTAGCTTATTATAACCCTTTTGATGTTGAAGATATGAGTATTAAAACATTGGATCTTCTTAATGATAAAGAGATATCAAGACTCCTTATCGAAAGAGGCACAGAAAGGCTAAAGCATTTTAATTGGAATAACTCAGCCTCAGAGCACCAAAAAATATTTACGTCAACTTAGAGTCTTATACATTTCGGTATATTTCCGGGCAACTATAGTAGAATGAAAAGAATTTAATATTGCTTCGTCGTGTATGATACTGCCTGAATACTTTAGTGCTTCCAAAATAGCATTCTGTATGCTAATTACACTGTGAGGATTGCATAAATGCGCTAATTTAAAATACGGCTCATGAGCGTATTTTAAATTAGCCAATACAAGGGGTTTTCCTGATATAGCTGCTTCGAGGGCACTGGCAGGCTGATTTTCCTTCAGGCTCGGAAGGATAAATAAAGAACAATTCTTATACGCCGACCTTAACAGTATCGAGTTAGCTTCAATTTCAGCAATTCGGTGAATATAGTTATGCTTTGAAATTAGGTTATCAATATGTAATCCGTAATTTTCATTACCATCCAAGACATTTCCTATAAGTACAAGCGGCTTTTGCAATTCTATACAGGCTTTAATCACATTTAGCTGATTTTTTCTTTGGCAAATATTACCGGTTATAAGACTATATCCCATCGGAATATTATAAAACTCTGTAAAAGAATTATCCGCCTGCTTATCGAAATACTCGTCGGCGATAATGGCTGGTATAACCCAAACTTTATTTCTTGCAATGTTAAAGTATTTCACTGCTATATCTGCCTGCGATGCACTGAGTACAACAAGTACATCAATATTGTTAATCATCTTCTTCCAAAATTTTGCACGATCTATTATAGAAGAAACGTGAAACCATGCTGTTCTTAAAACATCATCAAAATAAGGCAACAACGCTGTAACAACAACCTTTTTTTTTGCCATTTTTGCTAACTGTATGGTTGTAAAATGGTCTATATCTAATCCCCAAAGATGTAGCACATCAAAATTTCCATCTTTTGACCAAACATCCATTTTCTCCGCTTTAACATCACCGACCAAATTGACTGCATCAAGTGTATTAATCATCTGCAAATCAAATCCCCCGAATGAAAAACAGTGGGGCTGAAAGGGCAAATATTTTACAGTCATAGTACTGAGTCTATTTACTGGGGTTAACAATAAGAGACCACTCCTTACGAGCTTTTGCTAAATTATCATGTGTACCAATGTCTACCAAGTAGCTATCTGTTATAAAGCCTCTCATTTTATTGATAAATTGAGGAAGCAAGTCAAAGCCGATATCGGCAGTTGCATCCTCTGGCGCATGCTTAAGCACAGATGGATGCATTATATAAATACCAGCATTCGCCAGATTAGACTTGGGGTTCTCCGGCTTTTCAACAAAATCTATAACAACATCATTTGCGTCAAGTTCAATAATCCCGCACTGCTTTGGTTTATCTGTTCTAAAAAGAGCAATAGTCATTAAAGGATTGTATAAATAATGGCAATTGATAAATTCTCTCAGGTTAAAGTTTGTTAAATTGTCACCATAGACTACTAGAAACGCAGACTCTCCATTTACAAAGTCTGCATTTTCACGAAGAGTGCCTGCACTACCAAGCAGTATTTCCTCATGGTAAAAAATGAATTTGATAGGCAATTTTAAAGCTGTAAGATGAGCTTTTACTATGTCAGCAAAATGATGAAGATTAACCAATACTTCTGTGACTCCGGCTAAAATTAGATTCTCGAGCCACCAGTCTATAAGGGGGCGGCCAGCTATTTCAACCATACATTTTGGTATCGTATCGGTGATTGGGCGCAACCGGGTACCAAGTCCTCCTACTAACAAAAATGCTTTCATTTACGCAATGTTTAAAATAATTCGGGTTCCGAGATGATCAAATGCATATTGCAATTCAGCGTAGCGAGCCATAGCTTGCCTAAATTTATCTTGATTTTCTTTAGGCACATAGCTCATTAGGAAACCGCCGCCGCCAGCACCAGCAATTTTGCCTCCCAATGCTCCATTTGAAAGTGCTGTCATCACCATCTCATCTATCTCAGGAAAACTGATCCCTTTAGCTAATTGCTTTTTCTTTTCCCAATTCTGCTTCAAAAGGTATCCCAATTTTTCGAAGTCTTTGACACTAAACGCTGCTTCCAAATCATCTACCATACCAGAAAGTTCCATAAGTTCGGCAATCCGCGAAGAAACATTGTTTGTTTGATCTTGTAAAATGGCATCTGCCTTTCGCGTAATGCTGGTATTATGGAGCAGTACATTAGAGCTTAAATATTTTTTATCGCTCTCGCTCAGTTCGATTTTCTTAAAATCGACCGTTTCATCCTTGTTGAATATAAATTTCTTTATGCCCCCATAGGCTGCAATATATTGATCTTGCTTGCCGATAGGCTTATTCAGTTTGCAAATCTCTATATGGCAAGCCTCTTGCGCAAGCTGCTCATTGGTTACCTGCTTGCCTGCATAGGTGTACAGCGCATTTAAAAGGCCCACAGTAAGAACAGAGGAAGATCCCAAGCCTGAGCCTTTGCTGGTAATATCGGCCATGGTAATTATTTCTATAGACTTGGTAATTCCTGCAAGCTTTAGGCACTCGCGTATAAGCTCATGTTGAATTTCATCTACATTTGAAACTACTTCGTTCTCGGTATAATGTAACACTATTAAATCATCTACCCGAGCTTTAACAATTACATATATATATTTATCTATGGCAGCAGATAAGACTTGGCCCTTATGCTCGGAATAGAAATTCTTCATATCGGTACCGCCACCGACAAAACTAATTCTTAAAGGGGTTTTGGATATAACCATTAATAGAGTGGGTTTATTCGCCAATTGTAGGCTGAACGTATAATGTCTTCGATAGAATATTGTGGATGCCAACCAAGTATTTCTTCCGCCTTATCGTAAGCTGCTACCAATGTTGCCGGGTCGCCGGGACGACGTTCTGTTATTTTAAAATTCACCTTTTTTCCCAATACCTTTTCAGTAATAGTTAAAAGCTCTAAAACAGAAAATCCTTCGCCGTTGCCAAGATTGAACTCTTGGTTAGGAAACAACTCTATATTTTTGACTGCAAGTACATGAGCATTGGCAATATCTGCAACATGAACAAAGTCCCGGACGCCAGAACCATCGCGAGTGTTGAAATTTGTACCAAAAACTGATACGACTTCTCTTCTGCCGAGTATCTGATCAATAATAACCGGAATAATATGAGATTCTTTTAAACGGGCTTCGCCATTCTTTTCAGTTGCTCCTGCGGCACAGAAATAGCGGAAAATTGAATATTTAACCCCGTATGCTTTGCTGCAATCTTTTATCAATTGTTCGCACATCAATTTTGAGTCGCCATAAGGGTTTACCGGTTGCTTTACATGCTTTTCATCTATAGGGTTGTAAACAGGCTCTCCATAAACAGCTGCGGTTGAAGAGAAAATGATCTTCTTCACTTTATGAGCGACCATAGCTTGCAACAACGCGATTGTTTTAGCAGTGTTGTTCTCATAATAATCGAGAGGATTGACTACTGAATCGGGTACGTTTGCAAGTGCCGCAAGATGAATAACAACGTCAATATCATGTTCTGAAAAAATTTGGTCCAAAGTGGCTTGATTTCCAAAGTCTGACTCAAAAAAAACTGCCACCGGCGCTACGGCGCCAGCTTTTCCATCCCGAAGATCGTCTATGACAACTAGGTTATGCCCCTCGAGCAAAAGAAATTCACAAACTACACTTCCAATATAGCCAGCACCACCGGTAACTAATATATTCATAATTTTAAGGTTAATATAACCTAACCAAAATGACGTCAGGCTGAATCTGATGATTATCTATTACTTTTCTTCTATTCTGGTTCCGAAAAACATCTATAAGAATGGACATTTTTTTTAAAAAAGAAGACTTTTGAAACCCTTCATCCCGGTCTTTCAATAACTTAATCGTTATAAAAATACGTTTGGCCAAGCTTAGAGCTTCTGGATAGTAGAATTCTATTCTTAAAGATAGAGCGCTTGCAAGTGCTTTGTAGGAAGCTATATTCCATCGCGTCATGTGATGTGGGGGATGATTTAAAATATCAAACCAGTCTGACTCGAAAAACATTGGTGAAAAAGGAGTACTTAAAAAGATGCTCCCACCTTTTCGTTTTAATGCCACCATTTCCTTACAAAATGCAATAGGGTCAGGAACATGCTCCAGAACATGAAATGCTGTAATATATCCAAATTTTATTCCGGGGCGAGCATCAATAAGGTCATCCAAGTAGCCGCTAAAAACCGGAAGGCCTTTATCGATGCATCTATTATAACTATCAGCGGTAGTTTCTAGCCCTAAAATATCACCCTCCGGAAACCGATCACGATGCATTTCTAAAAACTCTCCATAACCACAACCCACATCTAACAGGGAAGTGTCATTATTCTCTTTGCCAATAAAATCAACAACTTTTTTATACTCCCATCGGCTAGATGGGTAATATGAGTCCTGATTCGTAATCCAAGTATAGAATTCAGCAGTACCAGGCTTCATAGGATTGCTAAATTCCAAGGTACAAGAAGAACATGAACGCAATTCATAATCTATTCCAATTACATCCGAAGGGGGGGTTACGTGAAAATATGCGGCAAGATGTGTCAACAACTGCTCTTGATTAAGTGGATAGAGTGTGTTTGTGGAACTTTTACATATGGGACAGTTCATAAAACAGATTTTTTCAGTATATAGTTCATAATGCCTGTTAGGCTATTGAAAGCCTCATTCCATTTGAAGACCGTGCTTTCAGTATATAGTATACCGTTAGTCCCAGCGGCTTTTGCGGCGTCGAAATCTATCGTCCGATCCCCGATAAAGAAAGAATTTACCATGTCTATATCATATTTTTGCTTTGCTTCGATAAGCAGGCCAGGCTTCGGCTTCCTACAGCTGCATTCGTCATCCTTATCATGCCAACATACAAAAATATCATCTATTACAAGCAAATCGAAAATTAGGCGATGAAACTCTTCGACCTGCTCTTTTGAAACCAATCCCCGACTAACCTCTGGTTGGTTTGTGATGACAAGAATCAAATAGCCTAAATTCTTGAAAGTGGCAATAAAATGGGGTATCTCGCTATTTATTATAAACTCTTCTATTAATCTTGGCGACCTAGAAATTCCGCTTTCAAGAATTAATTTATTTATAACGCCATCTCTGTCTAGAAAAATCGCTTTCCTTTCACTCATTGAGTATTTATAGACAGGCACGAAATATCAAAGGCTGTACCTAAGATTCGCTCGCGTAGCTCAATAATCAAATAGTGAAAAATAACTGTATGAATGCTTTCTGCAGTGCACATTTCATTTAATGGCACGTGAACATTATGCTGGCATCTCTTTTTCAATTCTCCACCATCATAACCCGTTACTCCCACAACGGATATACCTTTGGCTTCACAGAAGTCAATGGCTTTAATAATGTTTTTGCTATTGCCCGAACCACTTATAGCTAACAGTATATCGCCAGGTTTAGAAAATGTGCGCAGTTGAGCTTCAAAAATCCTATCATAACCATCATCATTTCCAAGCGCAGAAATGTAGGCTACATTATCGGTGAGAGAGTGTGCCCTAATTCGCGGTTCAATGCTTTGGTCAAGTAAAACACCTTTCGATAAATCTTGAGCAAGATGGGATGCACTAGCGGCGCTGCCGCCATTTCCGATTACAAAAATGGTCTTGTCATTTTTGTAGGCATCATAAATCAAATCCACTAAAGCTTGCACCTCTTGTGCATCAATTGCATCTATGATTGTTTTAACTTTCTCTAGGTAGGTACGGATGTCCATGTAAAGGTGTAAATTTAAAAGACCGCTAAGGTAATGTTAAATTGATTTCATTCGAAATGAAAGCGAACAAATTTAATTTATTCATGATCAGCGTTCTAGCAGCGAGAAGGTTAGGCAAATTCCTTTCGTAGTAATCGCTTTGTAAAATATTAATTAAATCATCTATAGCGGAGCTTTTAGTAATGTCAATTTCAATATAGCTTCCTTGCGGAAAAAAATCGCCAATATTCGGACAGCCAAAATAAATAGGCATGGAGTAGCAAAGAATGGCATCGGAGAACTTCTCGCTCCAGTAATAAGGAGCCACCTCATTCTCAATTACCAAAGCATACTTCGAAGGTGAAAAAACCGGCCATTTCCCATCACCGGCGCTTCCTTGATATTGCCCAAAACGAGCCCATCCAGAACCTCCGAACAGGTTGAAGTCAAGCTTTATCTCGCATAACTTAATTATAAAATCTGCACGCAACTTATGCCCAGGCAAATTATTCAAGTTTGAATTTATTGCTACAAGATTAGTAGTTTTTGGGGGTGGGGGCTGGTTTTTTAGAAAGTCGAAGTCATAGGACAAGAGCTGTGGACTAGTTCCAATATGGCTATTTGCCGCCAGGTGCCAATGCACATACGGCGGGCTTGCAATAAACTTTCCTCCGCGGCTGTACAGATCTTCGCTTGATGTATATACTCTCGAAAAGCGTTCAAGTAGCTTTGGAGAATCTAATCCCAATTTCCGGATATATCCTGGTGGTTCGATGTGAATAAGCCAGTTTCGTTCGATGTTTTTTGACAACGCTCTGGCAATATTCGGCTTATTGATAGTTAAATTCAGATGTCCATTTCCATGAGATGAAAAAAAAATTCCGTTTACAAGCCCTAATTGTGAAGGTGTTTGAAGCTTGATATAAGTTTCCATCGACTGGTTGGCCACCGAAACTCGTACGATTCTAGAAATCTTTCTTTCTGAGGTTTGAAGCACTTTTTGTAAACGAGCCCGTGAGCTAGGTTTTGCTGCGTTCAAATTTTTCCATGATGCAAGGAAATTATTAATCTTGCCCATGTGTATCTTTCTGGGTTTGATTATACTCTGGGCGATAATATCCGAAAGGACTATTTACCAATTTTGTCGGAATCCGTTCTTTAATCATTTGATTGCTTTGCAAACGTTGAATTGAAAACCAACAGGCTCGCCAGAATCAGCATAATTGAGATCTTTAATATCTGCTTGAGTTGTTAAAGTCATGATTTGTTTAGATTATCCTGTATTAAATCTTTGTAACAAGCAATAGTTTTGTCTACCAATTTTTCACCCGAAAAAAATAATAGCCGATCGCGACCTTTTGAAGTCATTTCAGCTCGAAGTGTCTCAGAGTTGAAAATTTCAGCCATTGCAGAACATAGGCTGCCTGAATCATTAAGATTAAAGAACATGGCACTCTCACCAGCAATTTCATGAAAAATTTCTGTATCAGCTAGCAATGTAGGGCAGCCATTGTGAAATGCTTCCAATATAGGTAGGCCAAACCCTTCATATTCACTTGGAAAAATAAAGGCTGTCGCATTTTTATACAACGAAGCTAATGAAGAATCGTTATCTATTGGGCTATAGGAAATCTGCCTGGATATATTTTTCTCATTAAACAAAGCAATCTCTTGTGTGGTAAAATCTCCGCCGCCGGCACAAATCATATTAATTTCCTGATTATCCATCATTTTAAATGCTTCTACCAGAAAATTAAAATTTTTATAAATGGCTCTAGTGCCAATAAATAAAAAGTACGGTTGCTGACTTGTTTTTTCTTCCTGATCAACAACATCAGTATTATCCATCATAAGGCAGAGATGAACAACTCTAATTTTTTCAGGATCAATTTCCGGATAATAGATACGCACATCTTTTTTTGTTGTATCTGATATAGATATGATCATGTCAGCATGATTAAGAGCGTATCGTTTGGCTCGCATAAATTTATCGTCGTTCAATTGCGGATACTTGTGGCGTAAGCGTTCATGTATCATGTCATAAACCGTTATCACCATCGGCAACTTCCGCTTCCGTATGTAGTTAACGTTGTAATATGTTGCATGAATTAGATCATAATCACCGGATCGAATCAGCCAAGTCATGTATACCTCATCTATCAACCTCATAAGCCCCCTTTTTTTCGGAAAACTCAATGTTGGCAAAAATTTCGTGCCGATTGCCATTTGGCTGAGCAGTGGATTGTTCGAGAGCAAAGCCCCAATTCTTGTACTAAACTCAGCCCTCTTTGGCATATTTTCATATAGAAAGATAAAATATCTCAATACACCGCCATAATTCCGTTCAAGAAAAGCCTGATGATCATACAATACTTTAATCTGCTTAGCCAAAATCGATGTTTTTTAGTCGATGTTCTATCATATCTTTTATAATATCTTCAAGCGAGTATTTAGATTTCCAACCTAGCGTGTTGTATGCTTTTGTTGGGTCGCCAACGCTTGCTTGAATATCTGTTGGCCTTAATAAATCTGCATTTATTTTCAAATGATCCTCCCATTTAAGGTTTAAATAATTAAACGCGTTAATCACAAAGTTCTTGAGAGTATGGGTCTGCCCAGTTGCGATAACATAATCAGTAGGCTCAGTATATTGCAACATCAGGTACATTGCCTGAACATATTCCGGTGCCCATCCCCAATCGCGTTGAATATCCAAATTTCCCAGTTCAAGAGTCTGTTGCTTTCCCAAGTGAATATTAACTACGGCATTGATAATTTTCTGAGTAACAAACCTTACCGGCCTTAACGGTGATTCATGGTTGAAAAGTATCCCATTGCAAGCAAACAGATCATACGCCTCTCTATAATTGGTTACATACCAAAATGCAGCAGATTTGGCTACCGCGTATGGGCTTCGGGGCGAGAAGGGTGTAGACTCTGTTGCTTTGACACCATTTATATCGCCAAAACATTCACTGGATGCGGCATTATATATCTTAATAGATGGATTATAAAAGCGGATTGCTTCGAGTAGATTTAAAGTACCCAGAGTAATGGTATTGAATGTTTCAACGGGCTGTTCGAAAGATAAGCCAACAGAGGATTGCCCCGATAGATTATAAACCTCATCGGGTTTTGTTTTGTCTAATACCTGTACCACGCTACGGAAATCGTTAAGGGATGCCGAATACACCTTTACCTGATTGGCAACTCCCAGCGTTATAAGGTTTTTAGGATGCATGTTTTCTGCATCGCGAGAAGTTCCGAAGACCTTATAGCCCTTTGATAATAAGAATTGGGCTAAATAAGCCCCATCCTGACCCGTTATACCGCATATTAACGCTGTTTTCATTTTGTTTACCGATTACGTTGCAAATAATACTAACCCTTATTATCTGAAAAAACATTATCCAACCTCTTAAAAACGCTTTTAACTGAAAACTCCCCCTCATACAAGTTTATGGCTAATTCACATTGCAAGAGATAAAAATCATCATCAGTTAACAATTTATTAATATTCTCAGCAAACTGATCAGGTTTATCAGCTACCAATATACCTCCAGTTGGGCGTTTATTGTAAAACCCATCCAATCCCTTAGATGTGCTAACTATCGGAACTCCATAAGATAGCGACTCAACTACTTTAATCTTCATACCTGTTCCCCTTTTTAAAGGACAAATAGTGATGCGTGATTGCTGATAGGTCTGTTCAATATTATCAACAAACCCCAAGTTATTCACTGATTCCGGTATTGTAACATACTTGCAAATGCTTCCTGCAACTGCAATTTTATAACATTTATCTAATAATGGGTAAACATCGTCAAAAAACCACTTTAGCCCCTCTATATTATAAATATTAGAGCTACCAATGAAAACAATATCATAATCGAATTGGTCGATTTTCTTCAATTGAGGTTCACGTTGAAAGAACTGGGGGATAAAATGGTGTCTAGAGGACGGGATAAAACTCGAAAACAAAAGCATTTCATCATATGAAATGTGCAATACATCATCATATTGTTTAATAAGTTTGATCTCACTTCCGAACAATGATCCGATCTTATATGGGCGAATTGGCTTACTGTAAAATAGCTGAAGGGTAAGAAAATCCGTAGGGTCTATTATTGTCCGCCCGGAAAAACCATTCAATTTTAACTTCTTTATAATATTGGCCCAATAGGCATATGTTACTAAAACAATATCATATTCATTAGCTGCACACAAATCAAGCAGCTTTTGTTCCAGTGAAGGTGTTACCAGATCATGAATTTGAGGATAGATTTTATAAAAAACCTTTTTCAAAAAAGACAGGCAGGCATCAACAAGATTAAATTTTCGTTTGTACAGGCTTGGCACGAAGTATACTTCGTTTACCAACCCCTTTTCTTTAACATAGCTGGATTCAATCGCAACATCTTGAAAAAATATCATGTCCACCTTAAAACCAGCATCGTTAAGATACTTCAGCATCGTCACTACCCGGGTATAAATCCCATCAGTAGGGTTGTCAAATTTATGCGGGAAAAAGTATAAAAGTTTTTTATGCATGTACTTTCTGTATCTTTCGCTTTCAACCTCCAAACAGAATTAGCGTGTTTATAGTATTGAACTAACGCTTCAGGTAAGAAAAATTATTTTTTAACGTGCCGTAGTTTTTTATCAAAAAGAAGCTCCCCGCCAACATTCCTTTAACAACGGCAACTTTCATTCGTTTATCCAATGTATCTGCTCTGCCTATGTCTTTAAAAAAATTCCATAAAAAGTAGTAACAGGTAGCCAAGAGCATTTTAAAAAGTTTTACTTTACTAAAAAAACAACCATCATACAAAATTTCAAAATACTGAGCAGCAAACCCATTTTGATAATTCAGTTCAATAAACTTAGGCTCTTGAAACCTGCTGGCAGGCATGTAATGCTCTAGGCTGCATCTGTCTGAATACATTATCCTAAACCCCAAGATTCTAAAACATAAACACAGCTCGACATCTTCACCGCTAGTCATCTGACCGCCAATTCGACCCCGGAAAACAGGTTTGTACAATAAACTTTCAAAAAGTTTAAGACTCTCTGATCGTATAGCCATACCTGCGCCCCAAACAAATCCCCGGCTATCGGTAACATCGCCAGGTTCACCTTGTTCACCAATGGCAAAGTATCTGGCATGCTCCAGAAACCATGCAGGTGGTTCACTATCATATTTTAGCAGTGATTTACTCCCGATAATAGCTATCGATTTGTGTTCACCGAAGAGCTTATACATGGTATGAATGTAATTATCCGAAAGCCAATTATCATCGTCGCAAAACACTACGTACTTATAGCGTATATTTTTAAATCCTGTTTTTTTTGCAAAAAACAGGCCTGGCTGTTTTTCATATATCACCCTGACCTGAACACCACTTATGGAGTATTTTTTCCACTCACGCTCAGCAAATTCTGAGGTGTTATCTGTTGAAGCATTATCTACAAGAACAATTTCCCATTTGATACCTTCCGGTACAATTTGTTCAGCCAGGCAATTAATGGTTTGGGGTAATCTGGCGCTACTGTTGTAGCAACACACAACTACAGAAACGCCATCTTCATAATTATTTGCCATAAAGACCAGCTACTTTTTTAGCCTACGCATTAATATACAATTGCTGGCAGACAAATGTCAGGATTGCTAATGTTCATTATTTAAAGTAAGAACTAATTTTTCCTTTAATTCTGGCAAGCAAACTTGGTGATGTGCCTTTCGCGGTTTGATTAGTTACAAATGGCTGCATGTGCCAAGCCATTTCACGAATATTCGAACTCGCTTTGGCAAACACTTCTGTTTTGCCGTCCAGTAAACTTACAAACTTCCAATTATCATCACTTTTTAAAAAGTCTGAAAGAATCTTTACAGAATACAAATGGACGTCATCAAGTATTAGAATACCATCCGTTTTTAGGCAGATAGCGCAGTAAAACCAATCTATAAACGGCCAAGGGAAAGCATGCTTCCCATCAATTAGTATCAAATCGAACTCTTCACCGGTAAGTTTTGGTAATGCGAATTCCGAATATTCATTGATGTAAGTGAAATTTGCATCTAAATCTATTGACAAGCAGTATTCTTTGATGTTGCTGATCTCTGATTCGTTTGGTGTAACCACCGTATGAATTGTTTTAGTGGTCATAAACATCAACGTAGAATAACCTGATCCAATTTCCAGAGTATTATCACCTTTTTTAGAATTGTCCAGAATATACTGCAGCGTCTCTTTCCCAATAGCCCAATTTACATTTTCGTTCTTTACAAGTTTATCTTTTGCATCTTCTGGAAGAGCTGTTATAGTATTAATGCTAAAATCGCTGCATTCAGTTTCTCCCTTATGGAATGCCGGTTGATCCACGCTTAATGTGTCAATTATATTCATAATTAAAATAAGATGATTAATAGTTAGATAATGCCAGAATTGTATTGCGAACCTTACCGAACAAGGTTTTAAACCTTTTAATAGTGCTTAATTTTTGAGATATTGGTGTAACTCCTCCTGCTCGAACTTCGTTATCGACACGGTTAGGATATAACCCTCTTGTTATCAACGAATAGCCTAAATGATCTTCATCAATATTAACGAAAAGCTCGGATCGGGGAATTCCCATCTTAAAAGGCAACCAATGAACATCTTTCCCATGTTTTTCAAAATTGAATGGTGTATCTTTTGGCCATTTAGTATTTTGTTTTGGGTCATCCGAATTGACTATTTCGAAAAAAAGCTGTCTCGAAAATATTGCCGGAATGTATAAAATATATAATTCAGAAGAATATTTTCTAACGTTTTTCCATGCTCTTTTCGTCAGAGTCATAATATCTATCCGTTTTAAACTAACACTCTTTACTACGTGGTAACTTTTACAAACACCGAAGTGGGAGTATGGAAAAAAGTCTATCTGGTTATCTTTTAATTCTCCTAAAATTTCATCATAAAGTATAAAATTCCTGACCATATTAATCTGGTCTTCTACCCAGAAAAAAATGAAATCTGACGAAATACTTCTCAACATAGCTCTAGAATCTATGAACCATCCTTCTTCACTATTAAGCTCAAATAACTCTAACTTACCTCCAAGATTATCACTTAAGAACCTCCCCACAGGTTCTTTATATCGCCCACGCACATTTATAACCCATTTTTCAGCACTAATGCTCTTAAATGAAAAGAAAGAGTCTTTTAAACGAAGGAACCTTTCTTCATCATTTATCCGAAAATTGGCGAATATAGTTAAACTCATAATTTCACCTAGTTATGCGCTCCTTTAACCCATATTCCCGAACTTTTAATTTCAGATCTTAATAGACTATTAATATCAACTGAAAAAATATTTCCTAAAATATGCACACATGCTTCTGCCACCGCTCCCTCACCGCCTCTGGCTTTCGTAACGTAGTTTGCAGATTGCTTAGTATTAAAAAATGCATTGTCCGGGGCAATAGAATACCCGATTTTATCAAACACTAGTATATCAAAAATCCCATCGCCCATATAAATGGTTTCTTCGAGATCAAACTTGGCATTTATCCAATCAAGCCGTTCAAATGTGCTAACCAATGCTAATGGATATCCCATATCCTCATTAATGCGTTTTTCTGAAATAGCAAATCCTCGTTTATCGCCAGAAATCATTTCAATATTAAGGAAAGGCTTAAGCAATGTCAACGCATCACTATCCGCATCGCCAAAGGTTTTAGCTATTTTACCATCAGCTGTATAATGGAACTTACCATCTGTGAAAACACCGTCTACATCTAGTATAAAATTTTTAAACCTTTTCATTTGCTTCTAACAATTTCGTGCAAAGTATATTTTCCCCAATAATAGAGAAAGAGATCAAACGGGTGATGGTGGAGTGGAGCCATGTTGAGCCAAATAATAGAACGTAACAGTAGTACCTTTCTAACGTTTATATTATTTGTTTGCAGATATTTGAAGAACACTTTCTCGCAATCTACCAACGTTTGTAATCGATGGATATTAATATGTATACCTTGGTCGTTTTGTTCAATAAGAAAGTGATTATTATCTATCAATGCATGATTTACAATAAGATTATGCGCCAATTTTGCCAAGTCATAATACTTATCGCCTGCATCAAGATTTCCGGCAAAGTCCTGCCGCCAGTCAATTAGCTTGAAATTTCCATCGCCGCTGGTAATGATGTTATCTAGTATAAAATCGCCATGGAAACCAGTTGGCTCATCTGCACATAAACCATCAAAATCTATAGCTCTTAAAAGGTCTGCCGTAGTGGGGACTGTTTCATTATTTATAATATCTACACTGTCGGTAATCGACTTCTTTTTGTAGAATTCTTGTATTCGCTTCTGCGTTTTATTTAGATAAAAGTCGATACACTGATTTTTAAATTTCTCTAAATCATAATGCCCTATTGGCTTCCATAAGTTTGTTTCAGCCCATTTTATCAATTCTAAGAAATTGCTTCTGTTTGCCTTGTCAGCAAATAACTCCCCCTCAACATACGCATATTTATAGAAATTTTCTTTCGCTCCAGTAAGTTCTGGAACACACAGACCTAGAAATTTTACGCGTTCAACTCTGTCCTGAAGGGTCTTCTTATCAAAGAAAAACTTGATTACCGATCCGTCCACTTTGTAAATTGACTCAGCCAATTTATCAAGTACATGAAAGTCTGACTTGCTCAATGCTTTTCTTGCACTGGCCAAGCTATTTACATTCCCCATATCATACCATGTTTCTAAGGCTATGGCATTAAAGTTGGCATTTGGTATCAGCTCTTTTAAAACATTTACATCGCCGATAGATTGATCGCCAGATTTCTCTTTGATGATTTTTTCTGCAGTGAGCCAGAACAATTTGTACTCGCTTACACCGATCAAGCCGACATGCAAAAAATCACTGTCAATGAAACCTTTATAATGTATTTCTCTTACCTGTTTCCCTAAAGTACTGAACGAAGCATAGCTGGATGATCCGGCTCCCCTGAATCCGGCTATCCAATTTCCAGATGGTGAGGGTATCGAATCGGTTGTGATAGTATCGCAGGCATGATAAATAAATGGCTCTTGCAAATTTGCTTTAGCACAAAACATCGAATATAGCAAACTTGACCCTTCCCCTTCAAAACGGTCAACAATCACAAATTCAAAATTAGTGTCAGGGTGAGCTAGTTGCAGATAATCTTTAACTTGGTTACCATAATATCCTAGCGTGATTACGAACCGCGTGTTAGCAGGATAGCTTCCGATTATATGTGAAATAACGGGTTTACTGCCAACCCGAACTAAGCTTTTATTGGTAAACTTCGTGATTTCGCCTAACCGTGATCCAACGCCCGAGGTAGTTATAAGTACTTTATATGAAGACATCATTAAAATGTTGCTCTAAACGCTTCCAGCTTATTAGATATAGAGTCTTCTAAGGGCCTAAAGATAGTGCCTGTACCACAAACAAGTGCACCAGCACCATGTTCGGCCATTAATTTACCGCTTTCAAATGTTACGCCGCCATCAATCTCAATTATTAGGTCAGGATTGCCATGCTTTTCCGCCATAGCTCTTAGTTGGGTAATTTTCTCGTACGTTGACGGTATCAATTTGTGCCCTACTATGCCAGGGTTAATTGCCATCAAACAAACCATGTCTATGTCTTCTATGATCCACTCGAGCGTACTTAATGAAGTGGCTGGGTTCAATGCTATTCCTGCTTTCATCCCGGCATTGGTAACCTTTTTGACAATGCGGTGGGCATGTACAGTTGCTTCAATATGGAAGCAATAATATGTAGCACCTGCAGCTGCAAACGTATCGATATAATCTTCAGGATTCTCTACCATCATATGTACATCTACCGGTAGGTCCGTAATTTTCCGAATGTAGTGCAAAATTTCTGGGTACAAGCCGTATCGTGGTACGAATAGTCCGTCCATCACATCGAAATGCAGCCAGTCTACATTTCCTTTAATAAGTTCATGAACATCCCTTTCAATATTCAATGGGTCAGAACATACAAGAGATGCTGCAAGTAATGGCATTTTTGACATGTTATTCAAATGTTAACTTATAATAACGGGTAAAACGGGTTGATGAAAGTTTAAGCGCATGGACAGGCTGCTTCAGGTTAATCTTTTCAAGCCATGTAAAAAATGCATCTGGAACTTCATCCGGGTGACAGCCCCAATCATCAAAAAGAAAATAAAGGGGCTCTTTTCTACTCAGGATATATGGTTCTATGATTTCGAAAACACTTTCGGTAGATGACTTAAGATCTGCATCAAGGTGAACAAGAGCTAATTTTTTAACTTCTCCATGCACCTGCGCCTTTACTGCCGGGTCGGAATACCACCCTTTAATCAAAGCAAGATTAGCCGGATCAAATTGCTTAGGCGCATATCTCGTAAAGTTATCCATTACGAAGTTTAGCGCCGTATTTGAAAAAAGCCCCTTGGCCCATACGGTTGAGTCGTGCGGTAGCCCTTCAAATGAGTCGACACCTACAAGCTTCCTTTTATGCTTGTTTTGTTTCAACAAACGGGCAAAATAAACCAAGCTGTTCCCTTGCCAGGTTCCAAACTCAACAAAATCACCTTCAAGATTAGTTGACTCAATCTCATCGACTATATTTTTCATGTTCAAGAAGCGTCCAATCTGATGTTCGGCCTCCTGAACATCTTTATGCTTTTCCAGGTATTCAAGATTAAAGTCCGTAGAATTCAATATGTAATCCATGCTGCTCCACTGAGCATTGAGAACTTCATTCTCTGCGGGAGTCTTGGTTTTTTTTGCTATTTTATCAGCGATACGGTAAATGAGATCTTTCATTATTATTCTAAATTAGAATGCCGGGCCCACATAGTATCATGTGTTTCGCCCATTGTATCCATTAATTGCAATACAACTGCGTCAAAAAAAATACCTAACGATTGCTCATTTAGCGTAGTCATCGGTTGAATCGAAACCATTCCTTCAACTTCCTTCGTCTTTGACGGAGCAATAACTTCAACTACATGGCTGGCAAGTTGTCCAATGGTTGATGATGGATTACCTGTTACGGCTACAATTGAACAATTATTATTTTTTGCTATGGTTACGAGGTCAACAATTGTCTTTGTTTCTCCAGAACCCGAAGCCACCAACAGCAAATCGCCGCTGGAAATAGATGGTACCGTGGAATCTCCCAGCGTAAAACATTTAAACCCAAGATGGCCTAATCGCATACCAAACCCTTTAATGGCATAGCCCACTCTACCAGCGCCGAGCACCACTATGGTATTAGCCTGTAGAATCTGGTCGATAATGACGTCTACTTGCTCTTGCTTCACCTTATCTAAGACTACCGCAATTTCTTCTAAAATTGCAGGTACGAATTTTTTTATCATTTATATAAATGTTGCGGAGCTATTAATATTATTTAAAATATCACTTTTGATTTCATTATTATACAGGCCCGCTTTAAGAATAATCACGGGATCTTTCACGTCATCTAAACGCTTAGGGCTTTCAACACGAATATTTGATCCGTACATCCTCTTGCCAATCTTCAATTCACTATTATCAAGTATGCTAACGATTCTTTCTGTATTAAGTCCAAAAGCTATTAAGTATTGAGAGAAAATATGTGCGCCAAATAAATATATCGGTTTGGTGCAAGTGCTTATGGTCTTGTTGAGTTGACTAACTAATTTAGTGTGGTAGGATATATAATCTTCAAACATATTTTTATAATAGGAGTATCTGGATTCCAAATTCATCGGCAAATTGGGTACAAGCTCCGCTTTTTGTACTTCATAAAAATAGCTATGGTTACCAAAACTCTTTTTTTCAAGTATTGTAAAACCAGTTTTTTTCAAAAAATAATCCAAAAAGAAGTCTGTCATTAACATTGTGTGTTCAAAATTGATAGCGTTGGTATACTTATTTGAAAAAAGATATTCCAAATTAGGGTATCCAAAGATAAATCTTCCACCCTTGGGAAGGCAGCCTCTAACCTCAGCTAAAAAAAGTTCCGGATCGTACACATGTTCTAAGACTTGTGATAATACAATAGTTTTAATGTCTAATTTAAGATTATTGATTTCTTTAGAAAAAAAAGATTTTATCGTCTTCAACCTGTTGTGAGAATTAAACGTCGGATTGGGCTCCACAACCGTATACTCAACATCTTTATCTAGATTTAAAATAAGATTTGCAAGTTTCCCGCTGCCTCCACCAATTTCTAAAATATTTCCAATTCTTTTCTGAAAAATAAAATCCGCTAAACTGTTGTTGTAGTCTGTCCAAGTTGCACCGGTAGCGTCCATATGCTGATGCATATACAAAATTTCTAGAGGTATAAGCTTACTAAGTTGTATCATCCCTGTATCTGGGTCAATCTTCCAAACCATGTCAGCGATAATATCATTACCTATTGGCTCATCTGTACATCCCATAAAAACAGGAAAATCTTTAAAAGTAAAAAGATGCTCCAAATTGGTTTTCCGTGTTATTACGGACGCCTCACGTGTGACATAATATTCTAATTTTTTCATTCGAGTGGAGTTTATGAAAATTTAACTTCAAACTTTGGAAAAAAGTCTGGATAGTGTCCTGGGAGCGGCATTTGATTCGTTACATAGAACTGACCTTCGGTCACTGTTAATACCATTGAATCTTTTACCCAATCCATAAGCTCAAGCCCAGAGGTGCAAATAAAGGTAATATTATAATCTTTAGGGGAAAGCGGCAAATCAGGCCAGCTGAACATTAATTTATATTGGCCGGCCTTAGTAAAATTTATCACTTGATTGTAGCCATAATAGGTATTAAGCTCTGTAACCAGTCGATTTGTTTCAGGATCAAAAATACTAACAGCGAATCGAAGGTTTTTAACATTAGCTTCAGAAACCTGAATCATTATTTCTACAACCAGCGTGTCGCCAACAGCAACTACTGATACCAGTTCGTCCGATGAATTTTTGAAATTGCACGACATGAATTTTACAACCTCACCGCCCAGCCTTTTAGCAACGGAAAGGTCATTGTTATTTGCCATAGCAGATAAGCCACGTTTCTGGTAGATCCGCAAAACTTCATCGGCAGTTCCAGTATGGTTAACAACTCCATTTTCAAGCAAAAAAGCATTGTTACAAAGGCTTTTTATAGCGGCCATGTTATGGCTTACAAATAATATGGTTCTTCCCTCCTGTTTGCTTACATCGCCCATTTTACCGAGGCATTTCTTTTGAAATTCTGCATCTCCAACTGCCAATACTTCATCAATAACAAGTATTTCTGATTCTAAATTGGCTGCTACAGAAAAAGCTAGCCGCATATACATCCCACTACTGTAACGTTTTACAGGAGTATCTAAAAAGCGTTCCACTCCACTAAAATCTACTATTTCATCGAATTTGAGCTTTATTTCGGATTGTTTCATCCCCAAAATAGCTCCATTTAAAAAAATGTTCTCACGACCAGTCAATTCAGGGTGAAACCCTGTTCCAACCTCTAATAAGCTGGCAATCCGTCCTTTTATCGTCAATCTTCCTTCTGTAGAATCGGTAATACGGCTTAAAACCTTGAGAAGTGTGCTTTTGCCTGCTCCATTCCGTCCAACTACGCCAACTACATCTCCCTGTTTTATTTCGAAATCAACGTTTTTCAAGGCCCAGAACTCTTCTATTCCTTGGCTACCGTTAATAGCTTCACGTTTTGGGTTAATTGACCGAAAAACTTTTTTTACCCCCCCTGCTATTAAATCCCGCATAGTAGAATATTCTCCTTGCACACCTTGATGGCTGATTAAGTATTTCTTGCCGATATTTTCGGCTTTTACAACTATATCCGACATGTCTTATTAAATCAAGTCCGCGAAGTTCTTTTCCATTTTTCGGAAAGAGGTAATTCCAAATATCAGAAAAAACGTTATGACTAGAATACTTACCGTAAACCCGGGCCAATATATCGGGGAGTCGGTTCCTAAAATGCACCATCTAAACCCATCTATCACCCCTACCATTGGATTTAACGCATAAAGCAATTTCCATTTATCTGGCACTATCGAGCTATTAAAACCCACTGGTGATACGAATAATCCGAATTGAACAACAAAGGGGATAATATGCTTAAAATCACGATATTTTACAGTTAAGCCAGTAATCCACAACCCTGGCCCAACGCTTGCCAGAAACGCAACGATCATAAATAGTGGCAGCAGGCAAATTTGCCAGCCAGGAATATATCCATAATAGACCATTACAAGTATCAAAAGACCAAAGCTGATCAAGAAATCGACAAAGGATGTGATTACTGATGCTGTGGGAATAATTAGCCTTGGAAAATAAACCTTCGTAATTAAGTTAGCATTCCCTATCAAACTGGTTGAGGCCTCAGCTAGGGATGTGGAAAATAACGTCCATGGAATCAGCGCAGCAAAAACCATAAGTGCATAAGGCGCACTTCCAGTTGATGGTAACTTTGCAACGCGGCTAAAGATGACCGTAAAAACTATCATAGTTAAAAGAGGCTTCACTAATGCCCATAACACACCAATAACAGTTTGTTTATACCTTACAGAAATGTCCCGTTTCGCCAGAACATAAAAAAGCTCTCTGTACCTCCATAAATCTTTCCAGTAATTTTTTTCTGCTCTACCGGCTTCCAGAATTAATATATCTTGGTTCATTTTATGTTATTAATGATTTAATCCCGTGCCTTAGAATCAAAATCAGGATCAATAGCAGCCCACCTAAAAATCCTCCAATAATAGCCCAGTTTATTTTACTTGCCTCTTTCTTATCTAAAGGCATAATTGGACGATCAACAACTTGGATCAAGGGAGTTTCCCGCTGTAAAGAAGCTTTTGTAACTTCTATATTTTTAACAATTTCGGAATAGAGCCCGGTGGCGTTTTGAACATCTATCTGTTTCCTCTGTGAAGAAACTCTTAATATTTGCAAAGCGGGATTGGCATTCGGATTCTCATCCATTGCAGAAGCGGTACGATTCATATTTGAATTTAGTACTAATCTGACGCTATCTAACTGTTTAGTGAGCATTTTTAAATTTTGAGCCGACCGTTTAGTCTTAGTTTGTATATAAAAAAAGTTAACGTTATCAACTAGCCTGTTTGCAAATGCGGCAGCAAAACCTTCATCGTTGGCTGTTACCTTTACACTTGTAATATTTGAAGTTTTATCTGCCCTGTCAATTACCAGATAATCTTTGTTTATATCTTTTACAATATTCCCTATCACGCTGTCTTGTTCTCTCGAAAATTTTTCTCGGGGCTCGCTGAACTTCATATGCTGCAAGCCGTTTTTTGTTTTATAATAAGCCTTGATTTTATTAATTTTTAAATACCTATCAATTAATAACTCCTCTTTGCCATTTATAATTGCAACAGATAATAGTGCTTTCTCAATCATTAAGCGTGATTTGTAAAGCGCAACTATATTATTGCCTTCAAAAAGACCATTTGCTCCACCACCACCAATATCGATGCCGAATGACGAGGCAAGACCGGCATACTGGCTACCCGCAGTTTGATTCCCTTCATCTAATACAAAGGTGCATTCAGCAAAGTATTGGGGCACAACGGACTTAGCGTAAAAAAAACCGGCTGCTGCACCAAATAGGCTTGCAAGAACAATGGTTTTCCAGTATGACAAGAGATACGTAAACCATTGCCTACATTTTATTACAATTTCCGCAATGGATAGCTCGTCTGAGTTGATACTATCTGCCATGGTGGAAATTACTTTTTTAATGAACTAAGTACACCTATTATTAAAGCTCCTAGGGAAGCAATACCTGAAGTAATTCCAATTAATTCACCAGCAGATAATTTCCTTTTTTCTTGTTCTGCAGGCACAAAAATCTCGGCTCCCGATTTAATACGTGGATAATTATTGAAAAGCAAAAACTTTTTCGTGGCTTTCACCGAGCCATTTGCATACACCACATAAGATCTATGTTTCAGAGCCTTCTGTGTAAAACCGCCTGCATTAGATATGTACGTTTTAAACCCTTTATTGCCATTAAACTGTACGGTTACTGGCGACAAAACTTCACCGTTTACTTTAACTGTTTGCAATTGCTTGGGAACATATAGAATATCGCCTTCTTCCAAGAAAAGGTCATCTTCGCTGCCTGGCTTATTTAAAATCCTGGGAAGGCTTATGCCTACATAATTATTCCTTTTTACAGCTTCAGCAATAGTAGTAGTTGCTGTATCTGCTACTATATTTTGCAAGCGTTGAAATTGCTTAAGCCTTTCTTCCTGCTTCCGTTTGTTTATGGCGGCTGTATCAGAAGCTGCCGACGGTCCTGGCCTTCTCAGCGAAGCTCCTTCTGTATATGCTAAAGCTGTAAAACCACCCGCTCGTTGTATTAAATCTGAGATCCGCTCGTCTTTTCTTCGTATGGTATAGCTGCCTGGGTAAAGAACTTCTCCTTCTACATGTACAGTCCTCTGCACTTCGTAGCCCGAAGCGCTTCGGACTACAACAATATCATAAGGTTGGAGCACAAATCCTTGTGTTGATGATTTTAAGTCCTGATTAATATTTACCTGGAAAACCTCTGAAGTTTGGGCAGATGCAGAAAGCACATTGCTGCTTTTCACTCGTCGGGATACTTCGACCCGCTGTCCGGTGGCGCTCTCTTTTAAGCCCCCCGCCTGCACAATTGCATCTTCCAGGGTCATGCCCTCTGCATATGCAAAGCTGCCAGGGCGCTGCACCTCTCCATCAACCCGTACATTATATAATTCTTTTAAATCAAAGATTGAGGATATGGTTACAACGTCTTCCCGTTTTAACGGGATATCTGCTGCACGTCCAGCCAATACCGAGGCCACATCAAAGGATACAAGTTCCGTTTGCATGTCGTCTTTTAAACGTGTTATATAACCCCGGCTCTGGAAGGCATCGTCGCGTAAGCCCTCTGCATTTTTTATCAGTTGGCGTAAGGTAAGCCCTGGCGACAATTCATAAAGCCCCGGCCTAAAAATTGCCCCCGAAATAGTTACACGGTTAACAAAACGCTCCAAAATAGCTTCTACAAAATACTCATCACCTGTGGAAGGCTGATAAGTGCTAAACTGCGAAGATGTTACATCTGTAATTTTACGTTCGATTTCTGTGTTCTTCAACACTTTTACTCTTGCACGATATGCCCGCTCGTTAAATCCTCCTGCAAAGCGAAGAAGATTATCAAAACTTTCGCCTGGAAGCAACTCAAATAGCCCCGGTCGTTTTACCTCTCCGGCAACTCCTATCCTAGATACATAAGTTGGGATATGGATTACATCCTGATCCTGAAGCCTGAGGTTATTTTTTAAACTTCCTGTAAGCAGAAAATCGTATAAATCTAAAACGGCAACTTTTTTGCCTGCCCTGATTATTTCTATTTGCCTGAACGAACCGTTTTCAGTTGGTCCACCTGACAGATAAAGAGCATTAAACACTGTAGCCAATGAAGTTAAAGAATACGTTCCAGGCCTAACAAGTTCTCCTGTTAAAATTACTTTTATGCTCCTGATATTGCCAAGCGAGATGCTCAATGAAGTTTTTCCGGTACGCAGGCCAGAGTATATAGTTGAAAGCCTTGACCTTATCCGGGCAGTTGCCTGTTCTATTGTGGTTCCGCCAACCTGGATAACGCCAACATATGGAACATTTATTTTCCCTTCTGGGGATACCTTCAATGCATAACTGGCTTCAGAGTAACCGTAAATATCTATTAGCAACTCATCGTCTGGACCTATTTGATAATCTTTTGGGGTGGCAAGGCGAAGGTTTGGCTCGAATGTTATACGGCTGTTTTTTGCAAACAGGCTGGAGCCAAATATTCTTGATCGTAATAGTGCAGAAGCTCTAGCGGCTGGAGATAGGCTATCTTGGCGGGTTGGAGGCACCGTATCTAATTGACCAGTGCCGCTATAACTTCTTCCTGTAGATTGGCTTGAAGTTTTAGGTGCCTGAGT
>JAYVNR010000207.1:0-11846 GCA_043758305.1 Pedobacter sp.
GTTGATCTTCCTCCAGGCACGGGAGACATACACATAACCCTAACACAAAGCTTCCCAGTTGCAGGAGCTGTTATAGTTACTACCCCTCAAAATGTGGCGCTTGCAGATGCTAAGAAAGGAATAGGCATGTTTATGATGAATGCTATTAATGTTCCATTGCTGGGAATAATTGAAAACATGTCATATTTCACCCCGGCAGAATTGCCTGATAATAAATACTATATTTTTGGCGAAGGCGGCGGAAGGAAACTTGCAGAACGATTTGATGCGCCATTTTTAGGAGAAATACCTTTGGTGAAAAGCATCAGCGACTCTGGAGATTTAGGCGAGCCAATTATTTTGCAGGAAGGCCATCCCATGGCTGTTGCATTTATGGAAATAGCCAAACGGGTAGCCCAACAGGTTTCTATCCGGAATGTAACAGGAAGTGCGGTTGAGCAGCTTAGTTAATGTAATTTTGTATTTTTAGTGAAAATTGATAAATGGATTTAATTGCTAAAGTGGAGAGCGCCTTGGATACAATACGGCCATATCTGGAGGCAGATGGCGGCAATGTATCTGTAGAAGAGATAACTAGCGAGAATGTGGTGCGCTTGCGCCTTCTGGGTGCTTGTGGGTCTTGCCCAATGAGTCTCATGACGCTCAAGGCTGGCATAGAACAGGCTATTAAACGTGCAGTTCCGGAAATTACCGCAGTGGAAGCTATCAACCTTACCGATGTTGATGACCCAAGTGCTGTTATGCCCAATCAGTTCTGATAAAATATTTTCAAACTTGTTAGCGTTTACCTAGCACTAGGTTTAACAGTATTTAACAATGTACTTAGCACAATATTTGTAGTTTTGCCACCAATGAAACAGTTGCTGTTAACTATTTTTTCATTGACTTTATTCTTTGGCTTTGCTAAAGCTCAGGAGAAACCTTTGGTGCAATTTTCCGGCATAATATACAATGCTGATACCTTAAGCCGCATAGTTCCTTATGTATCGGTTATCAACAAAACACAAAAAGGGCAGGTATTCTATGCCAATTATCAGGGCTATTTTTCATTTGTTGCTCATGAGCAGGATACAATTGTATTTAGTGCGATCGGGTTTCGGCGGGAGGCTTTGGTTATACCCGCTCAGCTAACGGATAAGAAATATACGGTACTGGTAAAAATGAAACCAGAAGCAGTAAGCTTGCCGATAGTTCGTATTTACCCATGGGCCAGCCTTGATGAATTTAACCGGGCATTTATGACCATGAAACTCGCCGATGATGATCTGCTTATTGCTAAAAAGAACGTTTCTAAAGCTAGTATTTTAGCGGTTGCCAAAACTCTTCCCCATGATTCTCAGGAAATGGCAAACCTTAATTTTCAGAACAACCATATTGCCATGACTAATAAGAACATCAATCAGCGTGGCGCAAACCCCTTGCTTAATCCATTTGCCTGGAGCGCTTTATTGCAGCAGATACTTCAGGGCGATAAAAGCCGAACAAACAACGACTGATAATTTAGTCAGCCTGAGGCACTCGAAGGCCTCTACCTATCTGCCTTTTTTAATAGCCGGAAATTTCATTTTATACTCAACTTTTATCTGCCCTTTTGAGATAGAATCAAGGCGGTTTTTAAGCATGGCTTTGCGTAGCGGCGTTAGCTTATCCGTAAATAGTTTGCCTTCAATATGGTCATATTCATGTTGGATAACTCTGGCAGCAAGCCCGTTGTAGCTTTCTTCATAATGCTTCCAGTTTTCATCATAGTAAGAGATTGTGAGCTTTTCTTTCCGGTTTACGTCTTCGCGGATATCCGGAATGCTAAGGCAGCCTTCATTAAACGGCCAATTTTCGCCGCTCTCATCCAGGATCTGAGCGTTAATAAATACCTTTTTGAAATCTTTAAGCTGTTCGTCATCTTCTGTAAATGGCTTGGCATCAACAACAAATAAGCGGATTGATAAACCTACCTGAGGCGCAGCAAGCCCAACTCCATGTGCAGCATACATGGTTTCAAACATATCGGAGATAATTTGCTGTATGTTGGGATAATCCTGGTCAATTTCTACGGCTTTTTTTCGTAGTACAGGATCGCCATACGCTACAATAGGTAATTTCATTTGGCAAAAGTAAGGGTTTTTTTGAAGTAGCTAATCGTAGGTTACCCGGGAGAGAACAAAAGCATTGAAAGATTGGCGGCAGAAAATATTTCATTAGAAATTTCATGCAATTGTACCGCAGTTACAGCATTTACTTTTCCAAATATCTCTTCCAGCGTATCAATCCTATCATAATCAAGCAGGCTTTTGGCCATAGAAATAATCAATCCCATACGGTTTTCTTCACCTAAAGCAATTTGGCCAATAAAACGTTGTTTAGACTGATGCAGATGCACAGTTCCCAATGGGTTTTCCATCAGCTTCTTCAATTCGCGGTTAATTATTTTGAAGGCTTTTTCTGTCTTTTCCGGGTCTGTGCCGAAATAGATCGAGAAAATCCCGGTATCCCCGAAAGGTGTATAATTTGATTCGATTGTGTATGCTATGCCATGTTTTTCCCGCAGCTCCAAATTCAGCCTCGAGCTCATGCCTGTGCCGCCAAGAAGGTTGTTAAGCAGCAATAAGCCAACTTTATTTTTATTATGGATGTTGTAGGCACGGTTGCCCATAACACAGTGCGACTGAGATATCGGCTTTCTCTCTTCTTTTTTAATCGGTTGATACGCAGTTATCTGCTGTCTGTTTCTCGCGACATTATTTTCTGGAACATCGCCAAAAAGCTTTTGCATTAGCCGTTTCAGTTTGTCTAAATCATAGCTGCCATGCACACCAATAATTATTTCGTGTGTATTATAATTATTGCGGATAAAATCAAGAACGTCCGTCCGCTTAAATGCTTTTACGCTTTCTGCAGTTCCCAGAATATTATTTCCCATCGGGTGGGATGAAAAAACCAATTCTTCAAATTTATCGTTGACAGCATCTTCGGGCTGATCTTCGTACGAGGCAATCTCATCCAGAATTACACCCTTTTCCTTTTCCATCTCCTCATCGGGAAATACAGAATGAAAAACAAGGTCTTCAAAAAGATCAAGCGCCCGCTCCAGGTGCGGGTTTAAAAAGGAAGCATGGATACAGGTATATTCTTTTGTGGTATAAGCGTTAAGATCGGCACCAACTAACTCAAGCCGGTTTAAAATCTGATTTGTGGTCCTTCTTTCGGTTCGCTTGAAAAGCAGATGTTCTATAAAATGAGCCAGGCCGGGTCGATCAAAATCTTCATCGCGTGAGCCTGTATTTATAAGTATGCAGGCATGCGCAATAGTTGAAGGGAATGGCTTGAAAAGAAGGCGTATGCCGTTTGGGAGAGTAAAGACCTGATAATCCATTACTGGCGAAGGTACGATTAAGGAGGATTGCTTATTTTAACGTTTCATCTTTAGTTTACATGCCCTTTTAAATTGCTGGAAACGTGGCATAGAAACATTTTGAACATATCCGGAACTTGGATTATAATCCACATAATTCTGATGATACTCTTCTGCCCGATAAAATTCTTTTAATGGAGCTATCTCTGTTACAATTGGCTTTGGAAATGTAGGGGTATATTTTTTCACAGCTTGTAGGGCAAGTTCTTTTTCCCCGGGGCTTGAATAAAATATTGCCGATCGGTACGAAGTCCCTACATCCGGGCCCTGGCGATTTAATGTTGTAGGATCGTGCGAGGAGAAAAAAACATCAAGCAATTGAGCATAAGAAATCTTTTTGGGGTTGTAGTAAACTAAAATTGATTCTGCATGGCCTGTAGTTTCTGCACATACCTGCTCGTACGTGGGGTTTTTTGTTTTTCCTCCGGCGTAGCCCGAAACTGCCGAATCTACTCCGGCAAGTTCTTCAAAAATATGTTCAGAGCACCAGAAACAGCCTTCGGCGAACGATGCTATTGCCTTGCCTTGCGGTACTTTTAAATTAACTGCTGTATTTACCTTGCTCGGCTTTGTCGATAGATTACAGGAAATAAAGGGAAGAAAAAAAATCAGGATAAGAAAACTGCGATACATAGCATCATTAACGGTTAGAAATGATCAGAAGATCTAAATCTTTGGGCTGCATATTAAAGCGATCTGCAAGGTCTTTATTGGTAAGCTGCCCCTGGTATAAATATATGGCATTGCGCACGCCCGGCTTATCCCAAATCACATTCATTATCCCGCCCATTTCGCCAATATCTAGTAAAATTGGCGTAAAAATATTGGTAAGGGCATAAGTAGCTGTACGCGATACCCTGGAAGCAATGTTGGGCACACAATAATGGATCACATCGTACTTTCTAAAAACAGGATAGGTATGGTTAGTGATTTTTGAGGTTTCAAAACATCCGCCCTGATCTATGCTAACATCTATTATTACCGAGTTGGGCTTCATTTTGCTTACCGTTTCTTCTGATACGATACAAGGGCTGCGGCCATTTGTTGCCCGTATGGCGCCAATAACAACATCGCATGTGGTAATTGCCTTATGTAAAACGATCGGCTGAATCACGGATGTAAAAACACGTGTGCCAATGTTATTTTGAAGCCTTCGCAGGCGGTAAATGGAACTGTCGAAAACTTTTACTTCTGCTCCAAGTGCAATGGCCGTGCGGGCAGCATATTCTCCTACCGTGCCAGCTCCTAAAATAACAATTTCTGTAGGCGGCACACCGGTTACTCCTCCAAGCATTAGCCCCTTTCCTTCAAATACATTGCTCAGGTATTCTGCAGCTATCAGTATTGAGGTTGCGCCTACAATTTCGCTCATTGCCCTAACTACGCTAAGGCTGCAGCCTTCGTCTCTTAAATATTCATAAGAGAGAGCCGTGATTTTCTTCTTCATCATCGCTTCAAGCAGTTCGGCCTTGAGCGTAGCCATTTGAAGCGTAGAGAATAATACCTGGCTGTTTTTCATCAGATTGATTTCCTCCATAGTGGGAGGGCCGATTTTGATGATTATATCTGAGTGATAAATTTCTTTTTTATCGTAAATAATTTGAGCGCCCTGCTCGCTATAGTGGCTGTCTAAAAAATTAGCAGCAACCCCAGCGCCCGATTCTATGCATACCCTGTGGCCATTATTTACTAATAGCGCTACAGATAAAGGAGTTAGCGCAATGCGGTTTTCCTGATAAGAAGTTTCTTTAGGGATGCCGATATGCAGGCTGTTTTTCCGTGATCGCGTTTCCATCATAGCCTCAAGCGGCTGCATCATGGCTTGTTTTGCTATGTCGGATAGTTCGCTCATTTATTCATAAATCTTACAGGTTCTGTTATTTAAAGTTAGCAAACTCATACTAAATCAGCTAATAAGTTCTGCTTTTATTATGCGGTGCAAGCTTTCAGAAATTTCAAGGCAAATTTTTATATAGCTCTCCGGGAGAAGCCCTGCAATTTTTTCAGGCCACTCCACAAAACAATATCTGCCCGAATAGAAATAATCTTCATAGCCCATATCTAAAGCTTCAGTCTCATTTTTTAGCCTGTAAAAATCAAAATGGTAAATGGTGCCTTGCGGAGAAGAATATTCATTTACGATTGAGAAAGTGGGGCTTGAAATGTTTCCATCCACACCTAATTCTGTACAAATAGCTTTTATAAGAGTAGTTTTTCCAGCACCCATTTCGCCATAGAAAAGGAATATTTTTTCTGTGGTAGAAAATTGAAGAAGTTGCTTTGCGGCAGAGGGAAGATCTGCCAAAGAGTATAAATTAATATTCATTGCAACCTATTTAGGGCTGTATGTGGCATATGGAATTATCATTTCTTCCATAGAAATGCCGCCATGTTGAAACGTTTCGTTAAAATAATTCACAAACTGGTTGTAATTGTTGGGATAAACAAAATAGCTATCTTCTTTTGCGAAAATAAAACTGGAGCTCATGTGCAATTTTGGCAACATTGCATCGTGCGGATTTTTTACATGAAAAACTTCTTTAGCTGCGTAATTCAGGTTTTTGCCCTGCTTGTACCGCAGGTTAGAGTTTGTGTTCCTGTCCCCAATTACCTTACTTGGATGTTTAACGCGAATAGTGCCATGATCTGTGGTAATAATAACCTTTACATTTTTTTGCGATAACTTTTTAAGCGTATCTAACAGAGGAGAGTGTATAAACCAGGATAAAGTTAAGGAGCGGTATGCAGCTTCATCGTTAGCCAGCTCACGTATCATGGCCATATCTGTGCGTGCATGCGAAAGCATATCAACAAAATTATAAACAATCACATTCAAATCATTGCCCAAGAGGTTTCCCACGTTTTCATTCATATCCCGGCCCTGTTCATACGTAAGTATTTTGGTGTACGAATATTTGCAATCCTTTCGCAAGCCACGCTGTATCTGGTCTGCCAGGAATTTTTCTTCATATAAATTTTTTCCGCCTTCATCCTCGTCATTTTGCCACATTTGCGGAAAGCGTTTTTCCATATCAAGTGGCATAAGGCCCGAGAATATAGCGTTTCTGGCATATTGGGTAGCAGTAGGCAGAATACTAAAATAGCTATCCTCTTCGTCCTGCCGGAAGTAATCTATTATTACAGAATTGATCATTTTCCATTGATCGTAGCGCAAATTGTCTATAAGGAAGAAGAAGGTGGGCTTATTGCTTTCCAGCGATGGGAATACTTTTTTCTGAAACAACAGGTTGGAGGTTACAGGTCCGTTTGACGGATCTTTTACCCAGCCGAGATAATTTTTTTCTACAAATTTTGAAAACTGCACATTCGCTTCAGATTTTTGCATGGTCAAAATCTCCTGCATCCCTTCGTCTTCCAGCCCTTCCAGCGAAAGCTCCCAATACACCAGCTTTTTATATACATCTACCCACTCCGAAAAAGAAAGGTTATCGTTAAGGATCATCCCCAGATTCCTGAAATCCTGCTGATAAGCCATAGATGTTTTTTCGCTTATCAGCCGTTTGTTTTCGGTAAGTTTTTTTATGGTAAGCAGTATTTGCCTAGGGTTTACAGGCTTAATAAGGTAGTCGTCTATTTTAGAGCCTATAGCATCTTCCATCAAATGCTCTTCTTCGTTTTTGGTTATTAAAACAATAGGAACATCAGGGTTTAGTTCTTTTATTTTTGCAAGAGTTTCAAGGCCGGTTAAGCCCGGCATGTTCTCATCCAGAAAAACAAGGTCGAAATACCCGCTTTTAAAAATATCTACAGCATCGCTGCCGTTTGTAGCTGTTTCTACATCATAGCCTTTATCCTTTAAAAATAGGATGTGAGGTTTTAAGAGATCGATTTCATCATCGGCCCATAGTATTTTGGTTTCCTGCATCTTAGGGTAAAGTTATTTTAATAATGATGTATAACAACAACAATGGTTTTTTGTATCAGTTTATTTAGCAATTTTTGCTGCATGGCATCCTGATTATATTTTGAACAAGAAAAAAATCATTAACGATCCGGTTTACGGCTTTATCAGCATTCCTTCAAATCTGGTATTCGACCTTATACAACACCCCTATTTTCAACGCCTGCGCAATATAAAACAATTAGGGATGACACATCTTGTTTATCCCGGCGCCCTGCACACACGCTTTCACCACGCACTGGGTGCTATGCATTTAATGAGCCTGGCTATTGAAACGCTCCGCAGCAAGGACCACGAAATCACCTCACGGGAGGAAGAGGCTGTAATTATTGCTATTTTATTGCACGACATCGGGCACGGCCCATATTCTCATGCATTAGAACATACTATAGTGGATGGCATATCTCACGAACACATATCGGCTTTGCTAATGGACAGGCTCAATGTGGAATTTGAAGGCAGGCTTGATACGGCCATAGAGATATTCAATATGCGGTACCCTAAAAAGTTCCTTCAGCAATTGGTATCTGGTCAACTAGATATAGATCGCATGGATTACCTTATCAGGGATAGCTTTTTCACAGGCGTATCTGAAGGCGTGATAAGCTTCGACCGCATCATTAAAATGCTCGAGGTAAGGAACGATCAATTAGTTGTAGAAGAAAAAGGGATTTACTCTATAGAAAAATTTTTAATAGCCCGCCGGCTGATGTACTGGCAGGTTTATCTTCACAAAACGGTTATAGCAGCCGAGCAGCTTTTGGTAAAAATCCTTGAGCGGGCACGAGAGCTTGCACTTGGCGGCACAGAATTGTTTGCTACGCCGCATTTTGCCCATTTCCTGTATAACTCAATTAGCCGCGATGATTTCAGGCACAACCCAGAGCACCTCGAATGTTTCTCTAAATTAGATGATTATGATATTTATACTTCTGTAAAAGTTTGGGAAGATTGCGATGATGTAATATTATCTGCTTTGTGCCGAAACTTAACATCTAGGAATTTATATCAGGTGGAAATAACAAATGAACCCCCTGATGCAGATAAAATTGATGCCCTTGTTGATCTGGCTATGTTAAAATACGAGATTGATGAAGATGAAGCCTCTTACTTTGTATTTACCGATACTATAAAAAACAATGCATACACAATCGGCAAAGGGAGCATAAACTTGTTGATGAAAGATGGCTCGGTGCAGGATATCACCACAGCATCAGATACATCAAACCTGGAAGCTTTAACAAAAACGGTAGAAAAATATATTCTATGTTTTGATAAGGATTTGAAACTTTTACGTTAATTGTACTTTGAGGCACGTTTTTAAGCTTTTTATTCAATTTGTTCGTTCATTAATATCACATAAATTTGCCGGATGCAATTTACTGCGCAACAGATAGGGGTTTTGTTAAATGGTACAGTAGAAGGCAATCCGGATGCTACAGTAAATACATTAGCCAAAATAGAAGATGCACAATCAGGCTCGCTTTCTTTTTTAGCAAATCCAAAATATGAACCGTTCCTGTACACCACACAGGCATCCATCGTAATTTTAGATAGTAAATTTGAGCTGAGCCAGCCTGTATCCCCAACCCTCATTCGGGTCAATGATGCATATAGCAGCTTTTCTGTGCTTCTGGATCAGTATAATACGCTTAAACAAAACAAAATCGGCATTGAGCAGCCTTGTTTTATCCACCCTACTGCTAAAATTGGCACTAATGTGTACATAGGCGCATTTGCATATGTTGGCCCAAATGCTTCAATTGGAAGCGGCTCTAAAATTTACCCACAAGCATATATCGGCGACGATGTTAAAGTTGGGTCTAACTGTACTATATTTTCCGGAGTAAAGCTTTATTTTGATTGCATAGTTGGCGATAATGTAATTATTCACTCTAACGCTGTAATAGGTGGCGATGGGTTTGGCTTTGCGCCGCAGGCAGATGGCACTTACAAGAAGATTAGCCAGATAGGCAATGTTTTAATAGAAGATGATGTTGAAATAGGGTCAAATACCTGTATAGACAGGGCAACCATAGGCTCAACCATCATTAGGAAGGGCGTTAAGCTTGATAACCTGATTCAGATTGCTCATAATGTTGAAATTGGAGCTAATACGGTCATTGCATCACAAACAGGTATTTCTGGAAGCGCTAAAATTGGAGAGAGCAGCGTTGTAGGCGGGCAGGTTGGAATTGTTGGCCATATAACCATTGCCAAAGGAACTCAGATCCAGGCAAAATCTGGCATTAACCGATCTATAGAAGAAGAGGGCAAGAAATGGGCAGGCGCTCCGGCTACCTCATTTAACCAAAATATGCGTGCTCAGGTTGTAATGCAGCGCCTCCCTGATCTGGAGCGAAAAATTGAAGAATTAGAGCGCAAGCTTAATGAGTTAAATATTAAATCAGAGAAAAGCTGATTATGGATGTAAAACAAAGAACAATAAAATCTGATGTAACAGTTTCTGGCCTGGGCTTACATACTGGTATGCCAGTTACCATGACCTTTAAGCCTGCGCCAGAAAATCATGGCTATAAGTTTAAGCGTATTGATATAGAAGGCATGCCTGTAATTGATGCCGATGTAGATAATGTAACCGATACATCTCGGGGCACCTCTATTTCTCAAAATGGCGCTACGGTGAATACTGTTGAGCATGTGCTGGCTGCTTTAGTAGGGCTGGAAATCGATAATGTGCTAATTGAGCTGGATGGCCCGGAAACACCAATTATGGATGGAAGCTCCATTCACTTTATAGATGCGATTGAAGAGGTAGGATTTAAAGATCAGGAAGCTTACCGTGAGTATTATAGCATTCCATACAATATCCATTATTCCGAGCCGGAGCGCAAGGTAGAAATGGTAGCCATGCCTTTAGACGATTATCGGTTTACATGCATGATCGATTATAATTCGCCAGTTTTAGGAAGCCAGCACGCAGCCATAACAACCCTCTCTGAATTTAAAAAAGAAATAGCTTCAAGCCGCACGTTCTGTTTTCTGCATGAACTCGAAATGCTGGTTGAAAACGATTTGATAAAAGGGGGCGATCTGAACAATGCAATAGTTGTAGTAGACAAGCATGTAGAAAAAGATGAGTTAAAAAAACTTGCCAAGCTTTTCAAGCGTGATGATATTGACGTAGCCAAAGAAGGGATATTAAATAATATTGAGCTTAGGCACCAGAACGAGCCTGCCCGGCATAAGCTTTTAGATATGATTGGCGATTTGGCCTTAGTGGGTACGCCTTTAAAGGGCCACATTATGGCAGCCCGGCCGGGGCATGCAGCCAATGTTGCATTCGCCAAAAAAATTAAGGCCCAAATTAAAAAGGAACGCAGTAAAAAGCATGTACAGGTTTACAACCCACTTGCAACACCGGTTTATGATACCGTTCAGATAATGAACATATTGCCGCACCGGCCGCCCATGCTTCTGGTTGATAAAATTCTGGAGCTTACCAAAATGCATGTGGTGGGCTTAAAAAGCGTGACCATGAACGAGCCATTTTTTATTGGCCACTTTCCTGGTGCTCCCGTAATGCCGGGCGTATTGCAGATAGAGGCGATGGCTCAAACCGGAGGCATACTGGTTTTAAATACCGTTCCCGATCCAGAAAACTGGCTAACCCTGTTCCTAAAAATTGAAAATGCCCGTTTTAAAGATAAAGTGCTGCCCGGCGATACGCTTATTTTCAGGTGCGACCTGCTGGCGCCAATACGCCGTGGCATTGCTCAAATGAAAGGGATAGGCATGGTTGGCGACCGTATTGTTGTAGAAGCCGAACTTATGGCGCAAATTGTTAAGGTGAAGAATTTAGACGCATGATCCAGCCTTTAGCATACATCCACCCCGATGCCAAAATAGCACAAAATGTAGTAATAGAGCCTTTCGTAACCATAAACAAGGATGTTGTTATCGGCGAAGGAACCTGGATAGGCCCCAATGTTACCATTATGGATGGTGCCAGGATCGGCAAAAATTGCCGAATTTTTCCCGGTGCCGTGATCTCGGGCATTCCTCAGGACCTAAAGTTTGCCGATGAAAAAACCACAGTAGAAATTGGGGATAATACAACCATTCGTGAGTGTGTAACCATTAGCCGTGGAACTAAAGACAGGTGGAAAACTGTTATTGGCAAAAACTGCCTTATTATGGCGTATTGCCATATTGCTCATGATTGTGTAGTTGGAGATAATTGCATTTTTTCTAATAATACTACCCTGGCCGGGCATGTAAGCATTGGCAATTACGTAGTGTTGGCAGGTATGGTTGCTATTCATCAGTTTGTGAAAGTTGGCGAGCATGCATTTATTACCGGAGGTTCTCTGGTAAGAAAAGATGTGCCGCCGTATGTAAAAGCTGCACGTGAACCTTTATCATACGTAGGCATAAATTCTGTTGGCTTGCGCAGAAGGGGTTTCAGCTCCGATCAGATTAACGAAATCCAGGATATTTACCGAACTATTTTCGTTAAAAAATTCAACAACACAACAGCACTTGATATAATTG
>JAYVNR010000208.1:0-3872 GCA_043758305.1 Pedobacter sp.
TTATCTAAACAACTACAAACAATAATTTGAATTATGGCCAATAACAAAGACAGATCAAAAAAATTAGCTCCAACACCATTTGCACAGACCTATTTTCACGGAACAAAAGCAGACCTAAATCTTGGTGATCTTATAGAAGCAGGTTACAATTCAAATTATGGACAAAGAAAAAACGCAAAGTATATTTTTCTTGCTGCAACATTAGACCCGGCAATTTGGGGTGCAGAACTTGCAGTTGGTGGCGGACGAGAAAGAATTTATTTAGTAGAGCCGACAGGAGAAATTGAAAACGACCCGGATTTGACTGACAAAAAATTTTCAGGAAACCCAACAATGTCGTATCGTTCAACTGACCCCTTTAGGGTTGTAGGTGAAGTAACTGTTTGGCAAGGACACTCAACCGAACAGGTTAAAGCAATGAAAGACGCATTAGAAAAATTGAAAGAACAAGGAATTAATTCACTAAACGACTAAAAATTAGCAATGGAAAAAAGCTAAACCTTGGTTCGTGTCTCCACGAGCCATTAAAATTTGTCCCAGCGGGGTCTTCGAAGAAACCCTGCGCTTTAATCGCAACCCCTTCACCGTTATACCATTTCGCACCTATGCGGAATGACGTCAAACAACATTTTTAATATTTACCTACACCTTGGTTCGTGTCCACATGAATAATTAAAATTGGTTCCGTTCCTTGGATAAACGAACTGGAAGATAGTATGTTACGATTTTCTTAAACCCCAAATTGTTTGTAGGCATTCTAAGCCACAGTTCCTATCTCTGTTTCCGGGCTTAGCACTAGTCAAATCATAAAACTATATTAAAATTTTTTGAATTAGTACCACTTTTTGGTAATTTGGCTAAAATTAAAAGATGGGTCGCAACACTTCTATATCTTTAGGCAATCATTTTGAAAACTTCATTGAACACAGTGTCAATGATGGGAGGTTCAACAACGCAAGTGAAGTTGTTAGAGCAGGCTTACGTTTGCTTGAAGAAGAAGAGAACAAGATTATTGCTTTGAGAAAAGCAATAAATGATGGGATTGAAAGCGGGCGTGCTGTAGGCTTTGACCAAAAAAAGTTTCTTGCTGGTCTAAAGGCAAGTCGCAAGTCAAATGGCTAACTATCATCTTACAAACCTGGCTGTTATCGACTTAACTGATATTTGGGAATATACGATTGAAACTTGGTCCGAAACACAAGCAGACAAGTATTACAGCTCGCTATTAAATTCATGCAATGATCTAGCTAAGAATCCAAGCCTTGGAAAAAGGTATGATATATTAACCCATGGAGTGCTTGGTTATAAATCTGGCGAACATATAATTTTCTATATCGTCATCTCAACAAACGAAATTGAAGTGGCGAGGATTTTACATGCAATGATGGACTTGAAAAGTAAATTATAGAATTTACAATTGGTTCATGTCTCCATGAGCCATTAAAATTGTTTCCGTTTCGTGGAGACACGAACCGGAGCATAGGTGTTCATAATTCTTTTTGCAATAAATGGCTAGCTTAACAGGTGCAAGCTAGCTTAAATAGCATAACCTGATTTATCATTACATTTTCTGCTTGAACAATATTTGGCTTGAAACAACAAAGTAGGAAGTTTTTATAGATAAGGGAAGTTTGGATTAATTTAAATTTAAATGAAAACGCAGCTCGAAAAGACGGCAAGTGGATGTGAAAGGCTTATGGCAATACCCAAATACGCTACCTGCTTTTTTGCCTGTTCAGCATTTTATAAAGTTCGGGCCTCCTGTCTTGCAAATTTCTTACAGCACCAAAACTATGGAGCTCTTTTAACAAATCTACGTCCACGTCTGCAATCAAAGTAGTTTCTGCATTTGGCGTAGCTTCGGCTTTAATGCCATTGCTGGGAAAGGAGAAATCTGAAGGAGTGAAAACTGCCGACTGTGCGTACTGGATGTCCATGTTGTGCACTTTTGGCAAATTGCCTACACTACCGGCAATAGCCACATAGCACTCGTTTTCTATAGCTCTTGCCTGGGCGCAATTGCGTACCCTTGTGTACCCGTTTTGTGTATCGGTCATAAAAGGCACAAATAATATCTGCATCCCTTCTTCTGCTAATAATCTCGGCAGTTCCGGAAATTCAACATCATAGCAAATCAAAATGCCAATTTTGCCACAGTCAGTATCGTAGCTGGCTAATGTATCAGCGCCCACCATGCCCCAGGCACTCTTTTCTGCGGGGGTTAGATGGATTTTTCGGTACATTTCGTAAGAGCCATCGCGGCGGCACAGGTAACCTACGTTTTGCAGTACTCCATCTTCCATATAAGGCATGCTGCCGGTTATGATATTGATGTTGTAGCTAATGGCGTAATCTATGAATTTGTCCCGCAGCGGGATTGTAGACTTGGCTATTTCCCTCATGGCTTCTGCTCCGCTTAAATGATTATAGGCAGTCATTAACGGAGCGTTGAACAGTTCCGGGAATAAGATGAAATCGCTCTGATAGTCGCTCACTACATCAACAAAAAATTCGATCTGTTCGCAAAGTGATTCCAGGTTAGGGAAAGGCCTCATCTGCCATTGTACCAGCCCAAGGCGGATAATAGATTTTTTAGAATTTATATGGATTGCTTCTTCGTTGTAATAAATGTTGTTCCATTCTAATAAAGATGCATATTCCAAAGATTGGGTATCGCCTGGCAAATAGCCTTTTAAAATCTTCCTGACGTGAAAATCATTAGCCAGTTGAAAAGACAAAGTGGGATCATGTATTTCCTTGCCTTTAACTTTATGGAGGTATTCTTTAGGCGTTAGGGTGCTGGCGTAATCTTTATAATTCGGGATTCGCCCGCCAGCAATGATAGCCCGAAGGTTGTGCCGTTCACATATTTCCTTTCGGGCATCGTACAGCCTTCTCCCTATCCGCATGCCCCGAAATTCGGGATGTACAAAAAAATCGATCCCATATAATACATCTCCTTTAGGATTGTGTGTAGAGAACGTATGGTTGCCGGTAATTTGATTATAGGTATGGTTATCTCCAAAACGGTCGTAACTTACTATTAAAGACAAGGCGCATCCGGCTATTGCGCCATTTACTAAAATACATATCTGCCCTTCCGGGAATATTTCTACCAGCTTGCTGATGTGCGTTTCGCCCCAAAAGGAAGCTCCTTCCCATTCTGCGTAAGCCTCTATCATTGATCTTTTTAACCCGAGATAGTCATCCTTGCTGAGGGTACGCAACTCTATCTTTAGGTCTTCATTTTTTATGTCTTTCTCCATTTTATTAATTATCCTGCTGTGAAGATACCGTCAACTGAAATATAAGCAAAAAAAAACATCCTCCGTAGGGAGGATGTTTTGCAAATAAATTTATAATAGGTGTTAAGCTACTTTTACATTTACGGCATTAAGGCCTTTCTTACCTTGCTCCACATCGAAAGAAACTGTGTCGTTTTCACGAATGTTATCAATCAGGCCTGAAGAATGAACGAAGATTTCGCTGCCACCATTGCTAGGTGTGATAAATCCGAAACCTTTAGTTTCATTAAAAAATTTTACTGTTCCTTGTTGCATTATATTTATTTTAATAAGTGCGCAAGGTATGGATAATAATCAGATATATGCTTTTTTAGTTGAGATATTAATACTGACAACCGTCACAATTGTTGAAACATGCTAAGATATGTACAAGTAGTACCCCACCTGGCTCCCTTCCTTCAGGATAAACTTCTCGCCACAGGCGGGAACAAAAAAAAGCCTCACTTTCTTAAAGCTTTCTCGGTGCGCCCACCTGGGCTCCCTTCCTTCGTCAGGATAAACTTCTCGCTCAGGCTTAAACAGAAAAGCCTCACTTCCGTAAGGCTTTTGTCGCTGTGCGCCCACCTG
>JAYVNR010000209.1:0-3871 GCA_043758305.1 Pedobacter sp.
ATTTCCTTCCTGCTTTTCTTTAAAATCACTCGTTTTAAAATCTGATTAGTAAATAAAGTTATTGGCTATGCTGAAACAATTATTCAATAATAGAATAGATGTGAAATCATAACTATTAAGTAACTCAAACCTCTTATTGCTGAAAGTACAGGGATTTTGTTTCAGAATCTTAAACAGTAGCGTAGTAAATGTTTTAAGTAAAGGATACAAAATTTTAAGGTATCACTCTCAGGAAGTCACATATCCATGCATGAACCATTTCAAATTGATGTGAATGATGATTAAAAAACAAAATTTTTTAAAAATTAAATAAGATCGCAATGTTTTAAATAACCTCGGGAAAATTATAGTTAATAATTTAAAATCTTTAAGTATGCCAGGACATTTCACCCACATTTATACAGCCAGAAGAGTAGCAGATCTGCTTGCCAGCGGAAACTTTAAAGACTGTCCGCAGCGAACAGATAGATTAAGGGAAAATCTCACAGAAATACAGGAAAAACCCTGTTTTACTAATTCAAAAAATACCACATCTTTATTCTCGCATTCTCTCAATGCTAGGTTCGTATGCGCCTAGCTGAAAAGATTATTGAGTTTGAAGAAAACAGAAACTAATTTTCAGTCCGGACAAAGAAGGATATTTAGGATACCACAATGGATACAAAATCTATATAAAAATAATTAGTTTCAAGAAACTTAAAGTGATGCGACTTTAAAGAACCAAATATCTTTCAAAAAGTTGCAGCTTGGGTGCCTTAAGGCACAGCACGCAACAAAAGTTACTGTTGCGCAACCCTAATTTAAAAAAAGTTCAGTTGTAATTATCTTACACCCACTATCCCCCATTTAACTGACCAGCCGCTTATAAAACGTTAGAAAAACACTAGAAGGAAATATTTAAGAGAACAGAATTTAAATAACAATCAAGAACTTATTCCATTGCCCTAAAAGAACTATTTTATTAGGAATATTATTATAAACAACTTCCAAAAAACTGTAAACTAAAACATTGACAATACAACGAGACAGCTTTTTTCAGGACGGGTCAGATTATAAATTCAACAGCGGAAACAAAAACGGAGAATGCCGAAAATCCGATTGCAGAGTAGGCACCAAAATCTATTTAAAATGGCAAAAGAAAATATGTTACTCGACCATGAGAAGCTTGGTCCAATGAGGCAAAACACGCATCTTCATTTGTTGCAAAACCCCAACTATTTTGGCACGATGAAAGATGCGGAAATTGTTGCTAAGTACAAACCTGTATTTCAGCTAAGCAACAATCAGAGTTTTTATGAGGAGCTGGATTGTGTTGGCTACAATCCGGTTACAAAAAAGTTGGGGGTGGTAATAATTGTGAAGCAAGCCGGGGGCTATGGCGGCAGCGCATGCAGTGGCGGCAGCCGCGAATATGTCCGCTTCTTTTTGGACTACAACAACTCGGGCACATGGGTAGATGAGGGTCTTGCATATGTAGGCGTGTATGACAATCCGCTCAGCGATGATTTATGTTACTATGCAGAAATTACTTTGTCGCCCGACAAAGCAAGCTGCTGTTTTCAAACGGCGGTGCTGCCTAAGGTTCGCGCCATTCTTTCGTGGAATACTGCGCCCATAGCCGGCGACCCAAATTTTCCTTTTGTTTGGGGCGATATGAAGGAGTCTAACATCCAGATTGATCCAAGCAATAGCTTAAAGTGCCTCATTAGTTCAGGTTTCCTGAAATCAAAATTAACCGAGAACCTAAGCGTGGAAATGATGAAGCCTTCATTTACAGAAAGCCTTAGCCCTGAAGTAAATGAACACCTGAAGCAACTTGCACCTGCATCAAAACCTGCTCTATCAGTTACTGAGCTGCTGAAGGATTATGCTTCCAGTGAGCATCATGGCAGAGTCATCTTCGGCTCCATAAATGCTGCTGCATCCAACTCTGCCATTAATACTTTCCAGTTACAACTTGCATTTCCCAACCTGAACATTTCAGAAGTAATTGGTTCTATCCTCGCACTGCAGTATGATACTTCTTACGAAGAAGTGCATTGCGTAAGCCTCAACAAAGACATGAGTGTCCTTCACGCATCAGTGCAGGTGAAGCAAAAGCAGGGTTATCTTGGCAACTTGTGCTCTGCAGGCAGCAAAGAGTATGTAGCATTTTACGTGGACTTTGGCTCAGGATGGGAATATATGGGCACCTCATCTGCAGATGTGCACGACATTCCTACCATTCCTACAAATGGACTGTGGTATGATGTGGCGCTGAATGTAAACCTGGATGCTCATCGCAAAGTATGGTGCCAAACCGGCGAAGCAAAGGTGAGGGCAATTTTATCATGGAACACACCTCCCACTCCTAACGACCCTGACTATCATGCACGCTGGGGCGACCGTGAAGAATGCAATGTGGAGATAAAGCCCTTACCTCAAGGCATACTTCCCGGCGAAATAATACCGGTTATAGAAAAGGTTGGCGGAATGGTAGTAACAGATATTAACAGTGTAACAGGCTTGGCAACTACATCTCTCGGTTCAGCATCGCTTGGCGGGGCATATGAAAGTCCTTTTTATGGCGAGATACAAATAATCGGGCGCATTTTTAATGCTGCACCTGGCACCAAATACCGTTTCTTAATAACCACGCCCACCAGTGCCGAGCATCCTTTGTTAGATAATCAAAGCATACAGACAGATACGCTGGGTGTTATTTCTCTGCCAATCATCCTTACTGCCGATGCAGATGGATGGCTGACCTATTATGCCACCAGCCCTAATGTAGCTATTGTCGCAGACCTTATTGGACGGTATTATCCGCCTATAGAAGGAATATACACCATAAAAATAGAAATGAAAGATGCAGCAAACGTCGTAACGTCTGGCAATTCAGCTAATTTCTTTGTTGATTTAAAGGCGCCCGATGTGGCAATAAACATTACCAGCGGCGGCGGGGATTGCGCAGACTTTACCATAGGCGATACCCTCACCGGCACTTACTATATGTTTGATGCACATGCAGGCTCTTTCAGCATTTATGTTACCCCTTATAAAGGAGCAAAAGTGGGCGTTGACGGGCATGTTCCCGTAAGCACCAGCGACGGCTTGTCTTACCCCGGCGGCGGGTTGCCGGCAACGGGCAAATCAGGCACTTTCAGCATTGACACTGCAGGTGTGCCACGCTGCGGCTATAACGTGTGGATTAGCGCGGCCGACAGAACTATAGTTAGTTCATCGTATGTAGGATTGACCAACCAGGCGGTTCAAGGCTTCTGTCTTCGCGAACCAATGGTCTAGAATAGTAGCAAGATGTTAGTATCAAGTAGTAAGATGTTAGTAGTAAGATGAAGTCGCGGTATTCCCTTACTACTTGATACTTTTTATTGAGTTACAGGCGACATAACATTGCTGTAAACATGCTGATCTTTAATACCTGTTACCACCACTCGAACATAATATTTCATGGCGGATTTAAACTTAAACTTCTTTCAGGCAAAAAAGCAAATACAAATTAAGGATGGAAGAAATAAATACACTTTAGATGATTTTATTGCGCAAGGAAATGCTGTTTATGATAAAGCTGATTTATCTGCACCTTATACCAATTAGACATTAAAACTACGCCTTATTGATTGTCTGTAAAACTGGTTACTGCAAATTGATTTTATAATTTCTGGTGTAATCAGATTTGTTATTTCTGATAATTTTTCCTGTAGTATTTCCAAAGAGTTATAAGCAATCATACTTACTCTATCTTTAAAGTATCGCCACATTTTTTCTGCAGGATTAAGAAGCTGTTTGAGTTAATTATTTAAAAGTAGTTATGTGGATAAGTTGAAAACTAAAGTTGTATAAAAAAAAGAGTTGCCCGATAATAGTGAAA
>JAYVNR010000210.1:0-3871 GCA_043758305.1 Pedobacter sp.
TTCATTTTTTTAGGATCTACCGGGGTTGGAAAAACAGAACTTGCAAAAGCGCTGGCAGAGTTCCTGTTCAATGATGAGCAATCGCTTGTGCGCATAGATATGAGCGAATATCAGGAAAGGCATTCTGTAAGCCGTTTGATGGGTGCCCCTCCCGGATACGTAGGCTATGATGAAGGCGGACAGCTTACTGAAGCTGTTAGGCGCAAGCCATATTCTGTTGTGCTTCTGGATGAAATAGAAAAAGCCCACCCGGATGTATTCAATATTTTATTGCAGGTATTAGACGATGGACGGCTGACTGACAATAAAGGCCGTGTGGTAAACTTTAAGAACACCATCATAATAATGACTTCCAATATAGGTTCGCACCTTATACAGGAAAATTTTAAGAATTTCGAAGATGCCAATCAGGAAGAGGTTATAGCAAAAACAAAAAATGAATTGTTTGAACTATTAAAACAAACCATACGCCCTGAGTTTTTGAACAGGATTGATGACCTGATAATGTTCACTCCGCTTGGCAGAAATGAGATACGTGATATTGTTAGCTTGCAATTTAGGCACGTCCAACAATCTCTTGAAGAACTTGGAGTAGAAATAGAAGCATCTGATGAAGCATTAGACTGGTTAGCACAGTTAGGCTACGATCCACAATTTGGAGCCCGCCCATTGAAGCGTATTATCCAAAAACGGATATTGAACGAACTATCCAAAGATATACTTGCTGGAAAAGTTGATAAGGAAAGCAGGGTATTGCTTGATGTTTTTGATAACAAATTTGTTTTTCTAAATAAAGACAAGCTCGAAGAGGTTTCTCGCTAACAAAAAACCCTCTGTTTATTTGAGGGTTTTTTAATTTTATGGTTTAAGCTTAAGGCGATTTTCTATCATCCCTTTAAATTCACTTTCTCCCAAATCGTCAATTTCTAACGATGAAGTTTTAATTGCTTCACTATTTATGGTGATAGTTTTACCGGATGTAACCGCAAAAACATTATTAACAATGTAACCTATAGATTTAGCTAGATAATTTTCGGTCCTGTCGCCAAAATCATGCACAGCATCATCAAATGCATCCACTGCATCAGGAGTAAAGCCCGGAAAATACTCTCCCTCCCCTAAAGAATTTTTAGTTTGGAACATGGAGTAATATACGTCGTATTTATTTTCCAACCTTATAGGGAAAAACCCAACAGGTTTGCCATAAGTAGTTGTGCCAACCAATTTAACGTTCATAAATGGTTTCAAGCTGTTTATCACAAGTTCGCTGGCTGATGCCGTGCTGCCAGAAACAATAAAAACCACATTTGCAATGCCTTCCAAAGAATTGTTTTTAGAAAATTTGGTGGTATTACCGGCAATTGAATAATCAACATCAAGGTATGTTACAACTTTTCCGTTCCTGAACTGTACTTTTCCACTTCCATCTAAAAGCGGTTGATTTGCCAATATTTTTGCCTGCCCACCCTGCATAATGCTGTTATACGATTCAGTAAACATCACTTTTCCATTTAAGCTTGCAGGGGCTATGGAATTTACCAGGTGTTCGGCGGTTGATATAAACCCACCTCCATTGTATCTAAAATCAACAATCAGGTTGTTTATCCCAGCAGAGGCGAATTTGTTAATAGCGGTAGCGATAACTCCATCGGCATTAGCCGGGCTCGAGAAACGGGCAAGAACTAAATATCCTATCTTTTTTGTGCCTTGTGTTAATATGGTATCCTTAAGTATTGGGCTGCTACTATAATTAGTTTTAGTTAAGGTGAGGTTATTAAAAGGAGAACCATCCTTCTTTGTACCGCTAATGTTAACCGTACTAGAGCTAAATAATGCGTTATTGATTGCTGATGACTCTGATGAATAATTTGAGCTGTATGCCTGCCCGTTAATATTAGTAATAGCACAGCCTCTGGTCAATCCTGCTTTTTGGGCTGGAGATCCTGGATATACAGCCTGTATTAGTAACTTATAAGATGAATTTGTTCCATAAGCTCCAACCTTAATCCCGAAATCATTGCCATTGCCCTCCAAGTCTACAGAGCCTTTAGCATCTAAAACAAATGCTATTGGGTTTTTATTGGCAGAATCAAATATATATGAGTATTTGGGCACAGTAGGGTTTGACGGGTTAAACTCATATGGCTTTGAAGTTAATGGATTGATCTTAAACTGGGTAATGTCAAACAGTTCGGCATTATAGTTTAATAAATCTGTGCTTAGCGTATTATACTTTCGTGGATTAAATGCTTCATAAGAAGGCAAGGCATCATACCATAGGTAAACTTCTTTGGCATATAAAAAAATCGAGTCTTTAGTCAATTCTGCCCGGGTAGCCCCTGTAACTGTATTTGTTGTAGATGTTGGGGGCAATACTGTTTTATTTTTTTTACAAGCTGCTACAGATAATAACATAGCAGTATAAAGTAGAAGTTTTTTACTAAAGATGCGTTTAATCATGCTTGTTAATTCTTAGGCTTAATTTCCTGCCTCACCATTCCTTTAAATTCGTTCTTATCAAGAGCTGTTGTAATGTGCTCTATTTGGGAAGATGTAAAAGCAGGCTGATTAGCCGAACTGGCAATAGTTGGATTCTTAGGATTGGTTACGGCAAATACTCCATTGGCAGAATAATTAAGAGCGTAAGACAGTAAGCGCTCCGTAGGATCTCCAAATTCCTTGGTTACATCGTCTGCATCATCTTTATCAACCGAAAGGCCATCATAATAACCTCCTACACCTGCCTGGTTTTTGGTTTCAAACTGTGGAACATACATATCATATTTATCAATGTGGATGGCAAAAAAGCCCACTGGCTTGCCATATGTTTTTTTGCCAATAACCTTAACGTCCATAACAGCTTTAAGGCAGTTAATTGTCAGTTCACTTGCAGAGGCAGTTGAGCCCGTAACTATAAAATAGGCTCTGTTGATATTTGCCGAACCTATTTTAGCAAATAGCTCAACATTGCCGGCATCTGTTGTAGGCTTATAATCAAAGTCGTAGTATGAATATATTTTACTATTGTAATAAAACTTCTGATTCTTTAGTATAGTCGCCTGCCCGCTCTGCATGGTCTGGTTAAAATAGGTTGTATACATAACCTTTCCGGTTTGTGAGGTCGGGGCAATTATATTTACCAGATTTGTGGCAGTCCCAACAGAGCCTCCACCATTGTAGCGCAAATCAACAATAACTTCTGTAACTCCCTGAGCAGTAAAGTCTGTAAAAGCCTGAGCAAGGTTAGCGCTTGAGTTTGTTGTAAAGCTGTTAAACACAATGTAGCCTATTTTCTTGCTGTTAACAGTATAAACTTTAGTGAATATTATTGGGTTTAACGTATAGGTTCCTTTGGTTACAACCACATCCTGTAAAGAACCATCGGGCTTTTGCACAGTAAGGCTTACTGTAGAAGCAGTGCCAAAAATTGCATCTACAACATAGTTGATGTCCGCATCGCTGGTTGTCAAGCCTGTCTTTCCATTCAGTTTAACAATTTGATACCCTCTTTTCAGGCCAGCAGACAACGCAGGCGAATTGCCATACACATATTTAATCCTCAAATCTGTAGCGTTGTTATAGAATACCGAAAAGCCGAAATCGCCCGCAGTGCCGCCAAGCTGGGTAGATACCGAGCCTTCGTCTATAAAAGAATATTTAGGATGGCTTGGCTGTTGCGAATAGTACTCATATGGCTTGCCTGTTGCAGGGTTAAACGAATATTGTGTAAGCGCAAATAACTCGGCATCATTGCTTGCAAAACTACGGGGCTTAAAAGTGGCATAATCCGGAAGAGAAGTGTTCCAGTAATATGTTTCTTTTGCATATAGGTAAATCGAGTCTTTAGTAAGTTCTGCCCTTGTAGGAACTG
>JAYVNR010000211.1:0-3871 GCA_043758305.1 Pedobacter sp.
CCGCTGGAGCGAAGACAGCAAAAAGATTTACTTTACCTGGAACCCGGACGGCCATGAGCGGGATGAAACCTATTACATTACTCCAGTAAACCTCAAACCCGTAAAGCTGAGCGATGCCGAGCGCAGGAATTTACCATCTCCACAAGGGAATTTTAATAAAGAACGAACACTAAAACTGTACGAAAAAAATGGCGATTTGTTCATCCTTGATGTTAAAACAGGCGCTGTTCGCCAATTGAGCAATACTAACGATTCAGAAAGCAATTCGAAGTTTAGCGCCGATGAAACAAGCGCATTGTTTATGCGGAACGACAATTTATATGCCTTAAGTTTAAAGGGCGGAGAAATTATGCAGCTCACCAATTTTACCCGTATAAAGCCAGCTGCCAAACCTGCTGAAACTCAACAGGCCAAATGGCTGAAAGAGGAGCAAACTGCCTTGTTTGAAGTGCTGAAAGAGAAAGAAAAAAACCAGAAGATTGACGATGCCGAACGAAAAGCAAATCTGCCCAAACGTGCAAAAGAAATATTTATTGAAGATAAGCAGGTTAATGGCGTTCAGGTTAGCCCTGATAAAAAATATATAGCTTACAGGCTTGTTAAACAAGCAGAAGGCGTAAATACTGCCATTGTTCCAAACTACGTAACAGAATCCGGATATACTGAAGATATTGCCAACCGCACAAAAGTTGGCACCCCGCAGCCAATAGTAGAATCTTTTATTTATGATACCCAGCGGGATACTTCTTATGCAATAGCTGTATCGGGAATACCCGGCATCAAAGATTTGCCCGACTATGTAAAAGATTATCCTAAACAATTGGAAGACCGGCAAAAACTTAATGCCGACCGTAAAGTAACTGTTGGGAGCCCTCTATGGAGCGAGGATGGCAAAAATGCTGTTGTAAATATCCTTTCTCAGGATAACAAAGACAGGTGGCTCATGAAACTGGATGCATCAACCGGCAAGCTTAGCTTACTGGACCGCCAACGGGATGAAGCATGGATCGGTGGTCCCGGAGTAACTTCTAATATGGGCTGGATAAACAATACCGATTTTTATTACCAGAGCGAAAGTAGTAGCTATTCCCATATCTATGTTGTCAATGTAATATCGGAAGCCAAAAAACAGCTTACAAGTGGAAAGTGGGAAGTGCAGAGTTTAAAATTATCTAACGATAAGCAGACTTTCTACTTTACTGCAAATACAGACCATCCCGGGATAACTCATTTTTATAGCATGCCTGTAACCGGGGGCGTGCCTGTGAAAATTACTTCCATAAAAGGCGGGAACGATGTTAGCCTTTCGCCCGACGAAAAATGGCTGGCAATCCGTTATTCTTATTCCAATAAGCCCTGGGAGTTGTATGTTCAGCCTAATAAAGCCGGAGCAAAAGCAATCCAGGCAACTAATTCTACAACTGTAGAATTTAACTCCTATCCTTGGCGTGAGCCGGAAATGATCACATTTAAAAATCGTTATGGCACCAATATATATGCCCGTTTATATCAGCCAAAAACCCCCAACCCATCCAAACCGGCAGTACTATTTGTACATGGCGCAGGATACCTGCAAAATGTTCATTATTGGTGGAGCCAGTATTTTAGAGAGTATATGTTCAATAATTTGCTTGCCGATAACGGATACACCGTTCTGGATATAGACTATACAGGAAGCTCTGGCTATGGGCGTGACTTCCGAACTGGAATTTACCGGCATATGGGAGGGACGGATTTAACAGATAATGTTGACGGTACAAAACTGCTGGTTGAAAAATACGGTGTAAACCCTAATCATGTTGGATTATATGGCGGGTCTTACGGAGGGTTTATCACCCTAATGGCAATGTTCACACAACCGGGAAGCTTTGCAGCCGGAGCCGGGCTACGGTCAGTAACAGATTGGGCGCATTATAACCATGGCTACACATCAAACATTTTGAATGAGCCTTATAATGATGAAAAAGCTTACCAGCTGAGCTCGCCAATAAATTTTGCCGCAGGTTTACAAGGGAGATTGCTAATGCTTCATGGAATGGTTGACCAGAATGTTAATTTTCAGGATATTGTTCGGGTAAGCCAGAAGCTTATAGAGTTGCACAAAGAAAACTGGGAGCTGGCAGTTTACCCGGTAGAAGATCATGGATTTGTGCAACCTTCAAGTTGGACGGATGAATACAAACGAGTTTTTAAATTATTTGAAGAAACTCTAAAAAAGTAAAGGCTAAATTTCTATGTGCTGCAAAATTGCAACAACATATGAGGATAAGATTTTTACATTGTGATTTTGGTTCAGGGGTATGCTGGCATAGCCCCCTTCGCTTAATTGGAAAACGGAGCTTCCCACCGTGCATTCGCATTGTCCTTTTAATATCAGGAAACTTTCTTGTTCATTAACATGCATTTCATTGCTAATATCTATAGAAGAAACTATTAAGGCCTGCATTATACCATCAGAATTGCGCAGTATGTGGTTGGTTAAGCCCTCGGTAGGTATTTCAATCAGTAAGCCTTCAACGTATTCAAGCCACTTCCTGTAATCAGAAAATTTGCCTATCAAAGGCAAAATGCCTGGCTCATTAGCTAACCTTTTGGTGATATCAGCCATTAAATGATGCTTGGGGGCAATAGCATTTTCGTAAGCATACTTTTCCAAAGCCAGTTCAATAGCTTTTAGCTCAAGTTTAATTTCAGGATAATTAGCGCACATTTCTTCAACAGAAAGCATCTCTTCTTCAGGAAGAGTTCCTAAACAATAGCTTTCTAAAGCTCCGCTCTCTATGTATGCTTTAATATCCATAATTAATTGAACCGTTAAAATTACACAAAATATAATAACACTTGTTCTGAGCAGAAATAACTGCGCTAACTTTTAACATTAATATGATATGCACTAATTTCTCGGCGCCATTATACCCTTTGCCTTTTTATCCCAATTCAAACTTTATTTATGATAACTATAGGAGAAAAATTTCCTGCATTTGATAAAAAAGCTGTAGTAAGCCTTGAAAAAGGAAGGGAATTTGAAAATATAAATCAGATTATCTTGCTAAGAGCGGATTTTTGATGCTGTGCGCATTGCCTCTCTTGTTACCGCAACAGGAAAAATTTTTATTAGCGCATTAATTAACCATTCCGGATTTTTATAGATTTACTTTTTAGGCTTGAAAGTTATTATGAAAGATGTGCCTTCATCTACCTGGCTTTCAACATCAATGCTTCCGCCTAAGGCTGTAATTTGAGACTTTACAATATAAAGCCCAAGCCCCACGCTTTCAGGGTTATTATGAAATTTTTGGTAAAGCCCAAACAGGTTGTTGCCATGCCTCTTCAAATCTATTCCTAATCCATTGTCCTTTAAAATCAAAACCACAGCACCTCCGGACAATTCCCTTGTAGAAATTTTTATTGTTAACGCACGTTTGCTCGATCTGTAACGTATTGCGTTTGTAAGCAAATTCAGCAAAATACTTTTTAAATAAGTAGTATGGAAATAGATTTGTGGCGCTGAAAAATCCAGCTCGATAGTACAATTGCTTTCTTCTGCCTTAAATGCAATGGTTGAGTACACTTCATTGTAAATCTGTTCTATATTGTTCTCTGCCAGCTCTAAATTTGTGGTATTTTTTACAATGAGTATTTGTACTAGATCATTTATAGTTTCATTCAACTGATTTGTAGAAGTACGGAACATCCCTAAAATAGACTTATCATAGTCGGATAAAGATGTTGAATCTTCAATCAGGGATAAAAGCGCCAGCAAATTTGATAAGGGCGCCCTTAAATTATGTGAAGTGATGTAACTGAACTGCTGTAGATCGTAATTAGATTTTGTAAGCTGGCTAATCAGAAGCTCACGCTCAGAATTGCT
>JAYVNR010000212.1:0-3858 GCA_043758305.1 Pedobacter sp.
ATCAGCTTTGTATTCTCCTTTTGTGTAAGAAATTATTGCATCTGTGCCACGGTCTAAGCCTTCAAAATATTTCCCCTCTTTAAAATAAGGATTTATTTCGTTTAGCCGTATCCGAGCTGTAATAGCATCAGGAAGTGCGCCTTCTACGCCATACCCAGTTTGAATAGTCAGTTTCCTGTCATCCAAAGCTGCCAGAAGCAATATGCCATTATTGTTTTTTGCGCCTCCAATGCCCCACTTTTCAGCAAGGCGAACGGCATAGTCAGCCACATCGTAACCTTCCAAAGATTTTATCAGGACTACAGCAATTTGTGTAGAAGTAGAGTCATTAAAAGCAACTAATTTTTGCTCCAAACGGTTCACATCTTCGGCAGATAAAGTTCCGGTATAATCATTTACCAGACGGTTGGGTTTTTCAGGAAAATTTTGCCCGTGAGCAAATTTTGCCAGGAGCAGTAGGGCGAAAAATAAGAATACCCTGGGTATTTGTTGCGCTTTTATGAATTTTATGAGTAATGCCATCAGCTACCTTCCATAAATGAAATATCATCCGGCAGTTCGTTCTTATCGCTATCCTGATAAGGAAAATAAGTTTTAAGCTGCTCTCCTGCCAGGCTAATCCCGGTAATTATGCCTTCGCAAAGGTTCCCAGCTTTAAAAAGCTCTAGCATTGCTTGTTTTGTGGAGTTCCAAAAATCGGCAGGCACAACTTTATTTATCCCGGCATCGCCAATAATGGCAAATTTTCTATCAACAGTAGCCAAATAAATAAGCACACCGTTGCGCAGCACTGTTTTATCCATTTCTAATTTTGAAAAATAATTGGCAGCACGGTCCAGCACATCTTCAGAGCATGTTTTTTCTACACAGATTCTTATTTCGCCTGATGTTGAAGCCTCGGCAGACTCTATCGCTTTTCGTATTTGCGATTGCTCCTCATCTGTAAATAATGCCATTAACTATAGATTAAAACTGTACTGTTGGCGCTTTTTGTGAAGAAGCATCAGCCTGGAAATATCCTTTTTTAGTAAAACCGAACATGCCGGCAGTAATATTATTAGGGAAACTTCTCAGCTTGGCATTATACTCTTGTGTTACCTCATTGAACTTTTGCCGCTCAACAGTTATGCGATTTTCTGTGCCTTCAATCTGTGCCTGTAATTCCTGAAAATTGGCATTAGCTTTCAGGTCTGGATAGGCCTCTGTAACAACCAATAACCTTCCTAAAGCTTGAGATAATTGCCCCTGTGCTGCCTGGAACTTTTCAATAGATTCTGGAGTTAGCTTTGTAGGGTCAACAGTTACCTGTGTAGCTTTAGCACGGGCTTCAATAACTGCTGTTAATGTTTCTTTTTCAAAATTGGCAGCACCTTTAACAGTTGCTACAAGGTTTGGGATCAGATCGGCACGCCGTTGATAAACATTTTGAACCTGTGCCCACTGCGACTGGACCTGCTCGTCTAGTTTAACTAAAGTGTTGTAGCCGCATGAACTGAATGACATTACAGTAAACATGCCTATAATGCCGTAAAACAATTTTCTCATAGTGATCTCTTTTATGGTTTGATGATAATTTAACAGGTATTAGCTCTTTGTGTTTGTTTTTAACTGAAGCCGATAGCATCGGCATACACCTTTGACATAGTTTTCAATACCTTTGTTACAATCCGGGATAATTACCCGGCAATAATATGGTTTCTCAAATAGAATTGGTGCTTCTTCCAGAAGAAGTTTTTAATGATAACGCAATTGCAATAGCCGCCTCTTATAAACTGAATATCCCTACGGAGCGGATTACAGCTATTAAAACCTTAAAACGATCTATTGATGCTCGTGGAAAACAGGTTGTTTATCGTATCAAGGCAAATATATATATTGACGAATCACCGCCTGTTGAAAAGGCAAGCCCCAGCTATTTAAATGTACGAGATAAAAAATCGGTTTTAATTATTGGAGCTGGGTCTGCCGGATTATTTGCTGCTCTAAGATGTATTGAACTGGGGCTAAAGCCTGTTATTATAGAACGTGGTAAAGAAGTAAAGCTTCGCCGTCGCGATCTTGCACTGATAAATAAGGAAGGGGTCATCAATCCAGAATCAAATTATTGCTTTGGAGAAGGTGGTGCAGGAACTTATTCTGACGGGAAACTTTATACCCGCTCTAACAAGCGAGGAGATGTAAATACAGTATTGCAAACTTTTGTAGCTCATGGTGCAACTGAAGATATTTTGGTGGATGCACGTCCTCACATCGGCACAAATAAATTGCCCCAAATTATTACGGCTATTCGAAATACAATTTTAAATGCAGGCGGTGAAGTTCATTTTGATTGTAAAATGTCAGGATTTGATATTACATCGGGCAAGATACAAGGGGTAAAAACCTCTCAGGGCCAGTATTTCCAAAGCAATGCAGTGATACTTTCAACAGGGCATTCGGCAAGAGATGTGTTTTTTTTACTAAACGATGCAGGAATTTCTTTGGAAGCAAAGCCTTTTGCATTAGGTGTGCGTATTGAACATCCACAGCATATTATAGACAAAGCCCAGTATCATTGTGATGTGCGCAACGAGTTTTTGCCACCATCATATTATAGTTTGGTAGAGCAGGTCGATAAACGTGGAGTGTTTTCCTTTTGTATGTGCCCTGGTGGTATTATTGCCCCATGCGCTACAGGTTTTGATGAAATTGTAGTGAATGGGTGGTCGCCATCTAAGAGGAATAACCCATTTGCCAACTCGGGAACCGTGGTACAGGTAAATTTAACCGACATATCAGGTAACGATAGCAATCCCTTCAAGCTGCTTGAGTTTCAGTCTGCAATAGAAAAGAAAGCTTATGATTCAGGAGGTGGCAAATTGGTAGCTCCTGCACAAAGAATGGTAGATTTTGTAGAAGGAAGGCTGTCAGCTTCTCTACCGCTTAACTCCTACTTGCCTGGTGCCCGAAGTGCCAATTTAAAAGAAGTATTGCCCGATTTTATTTATCACCGCCTTCGCATAGCACTTCCACTTTTCGGTAAGAAGATGAAAGGTTATTTTACCAATGAAGCTTTGCTTGTGGGAGTAGAGTCGCGTACTTCTTCGCCCGTTCGTATTCCCCGCGACAAGGACACCCTGCAACATCCTCAGGTAAAAGGGCTTTTCCCGTGCGGAGAGGGAGCAGGCTATGCTGGGGGGATAGTTTCTGCAGCTATTGATGGGATAAATTGCGCCGAAGCAGCATTCAGATTTTGCTTTTAAACAAATTTTAATTTATTCGTGTAGTATATATTTATGAAAAAGACCTTAGTGCTTGGTGCCACAAATAATCCTTCTAGGTATGCTTATCTCGCTTCAAATAAATTAACAAGATACGGCCATGCTATTATAAATGTAGGGATCAAAACTGGCGATGTGGCCGGAATATCGATTGAAAAACCCGAAAAAATACATTCAGATATTGATACCATAACCTTATATGTTGGTCCGCATAATCAGCCAGCACTCTATAATTACATATTGGAAACGCACCCCAGGCGTCTTATTTTCAATCCCGGAACAGAAAATCCTGAACTTGAATTGATGGCAAAACAACATGGAATAGAAACAATTGAAGCATGTACACTCGTAATGCTGTCTATTGGCGACTATTAAGCAAATTTTACCCCTTCTAATTCAAATATTTAATCACTTCTTTAATAAAAATTACCCTAATCGTTGCTCAAGGTCAATAAACTTATTACTTTTGCAGCCCCTTGGGAGGAGGATAATTTCACTTCAAAAAAAGTAAAAAAAGATTTGGAGGGGGGCAAAAGAATCCTACCTTTGCAGTCCCAAACAAAACGGGGATAGTAAAAAGAGCTGTAGGCGCAAGGCT
>JAYVNR010000213.1:0-3823 GCA_043758305.1 Pedobacter sp.
CAGGCATCGGGATGGCTTTGGAATTTTATGCAAGGAGCTAAAGCAAATAATTACCGGGTTGACTTTATGTGCCTGCACTATTACATGGGTGCAACTAACGCCACCGATCCCGTTGGTACGGCCAATAAGGTAATTGCTAATATCAAGGCCGTATATGCATTATATGGGAAACCAATTTGGATAACGGAATTTGCATTAACCTATGGCTTAAATACTCTACCTTCTCAGGAATCTACGTTTATGCAGACCATTATTCCACAACTTGAATCCCTTCCTTACGTAGAAAAATATTGCTGGTGGACCAGCTGGTACAAATTTGAAAATGTCGTGCTTGGTAGCTGGAGTTTAACTGATGACAACGGAAATATAAATGCTTTAGGAAACCAATACAATTCGTTTAAAAGTAGTAGATAAAACTGGATTACATCAGGTCATAATTATAACTTATCTACTGCTAATAACTTAGCAGTGGATAAGTATTGTGCTACTATTGATGGGGTTATTATAAAACAATATACCCCCGGTAGTAACACAAACCGGTAATCAGTCATTGCCTATTGATGGTAAGGTATAATGATGAACTAAATTATATCTTGCCAATACCTAATCTCTGATCTGCCTGAAAGCCAAAGTATTTTTGGAGATCGCTGAGCTTATCGCTGATAGCAGTACCGAAAATAAAAAATAACTGAAAAAGCATAAAGCCGATATATTCCGTATGGCCAGTATTTTGCGGGATAATGAAGTCCATGAATTGCCCGCTCCCAATAAGTAAAACTTACAAGCTTTAATGAAAATTGCGGCTGAAGATTTATCTGACTAAGCTATTTTTAAAGAAATGAAAGCAAGCAGTATTGCTGTAAAGGACGTACATGATCACCTAGTAATTGCATTCAAACTGGAAGCCTAAAACCTATTCAAGAGTGGACAGGCAGGCATGTAGACCCCGTTTACAGAGATATGCGATTAGCTATCAGCAATTGAATTAGAGCTACAGGAGATCAGGAATTTATTACACGCTTAGATAAAGCCAGAGCTATAAACTGAACTGTTAAATGTTGGCTAGGCAGCGGAATTGTTAAGAGTTTCTAAACAGACCATTTAAGGGTATTCACAAAGACGGGAAATACCAGCCCGTAAAATTAGTAAGCGCTTATTGTTTTTCCGGACGGATTTATTTACCTGGATTACTGAACACAGGCAAAAAAAGCAAAAGGGAATAAATCAAGAGGTAGAGTTGCTACATTTAACTGGAGGTAGAAGTAAATGAGATTTTCTTGATCTTTACTAACCATTAAATGAAGTCGTTATGAGAAGAGGATCCTATGACAGCAAATTCAAGGCTATGGCAGTTGACATGGCCTATGTGAAAGGCTCCGTTACGGACGCCGCCCGTGAATTAGGTATTTCTGTTAGCCTGTTAGGTAAATGGCGAAAAATGCTAAAGCAGGGTGAGCCCATCGAGCGAGCTGGCACTACGCTCACGGAAGACCAAAAGCAGATCAAGCGGTTACAATGGGAATTGCGTGAGTCAAACCTGGAACGCGATATCTTAAAAAAAGCGGTCAGCATCTTTTCCAGGGAAGACGGGAAATATTCAGGTTTGTGAAGGAGCACAGCAATTTATTTCCAGTTGAAAAGATGTGTAGTGTCCTGAAAGTAAGTGTAAGCGGCTATTACTATTGGTTAAGGGCACCTGTTGGTCCCAGGGCTCAAAGCCGCATTCACCTTCTTGCAGAAATTAAATCCGCTTATCAGCAAAGTAAAGGCCGGTACGGTAGTCCCAGAATAACCAGCTGTTTAAAACGTCGCGGTGTAAACGCATCCAGGCCCCTTATTGCCCGCATTATGCGTAAGGAAAACATTCGTAGCTGTGTGTGGCGAAAGTATCGGGTTCAAACGACTGACTCCTGTCATAAGTATAAGGTGGCAGAAAATATCCTTGCCAGAGACTTCTATGCAGAAAATACGGGTCAGAAATGGGTCTCCGACCTGACGTATATTCGAACTGCCTTGGGCTGGCTGTACCTGACGATCGTGATGGATCTTGCTGATCGGAAAATCATTGGCTGGGCACTCAGTGTCACCATGAAGGCCGTGGACATCAGTGTGGCTGCCTGGAAAATGGCCATCAAAAACAGACCTCTCATTACTTCCCTTTTGTTTCACTCAGACCAGGGTTTTCAGTATGCCTGCCCTGAATTTAGGAATGAGCTAACGTTATGGCCTGTAGTTCAAAGTATGAGCAGAAAGGGGAACTGCTGGGATAACTCGGTAGCTGAATCCTTTTTCAAAACGCTTAAAACAGAATTGGTTTACCAGACAAATTATGCTACCATAAAAGAAGCTGAAAGGGCCATATTTGAATACATTGAGGTTGACTACAACCGGAATCGGATTCATTCCACATTGGATTATCATACTCCCGAAGCCTATCAGGCAATATTAACTATGAAAAGAAAATCAGCTTAAAATTCCTACAGAAAATAGTTGCAATTCCAAGGCTCAGGCACACTTATCCAGGCTAAAGACCATTTGTAAATAGATTTAAGGCAGTTTAATCACTTAAAGCCATTTGTTCACCATTGATAAATTATAATTATTTGAAAGGTCATAAAATAAGCTGCTGGGAAAATATCACATGCTTTAGGATACTAAAGCAGTAGAGCAACACTGATTGGCTGCCCTATTTGCTATGCATGAGAGCCCAAATAATAGCAACCACAGCGACAGTTATTAAACCATAAAAACGGCTTTTCCGCCGGCTGTTCCGTCGGTTATTAGTAGTGTATATTTGTCTCATACTGGTAAATATACCATTTATCATTACACAGACGCAGGCTCCTTACTACTTATTGAGAACAATAAATTAATCGTAATAACATATAATTATATGTTCTTTAGTAAAAACTATAAGATATAATTACCTGAAAAACAGAGTACTATATATATTACACAGTAGTTTATACCTTATTATTTCTTTATCAAAGAGCTTAAAAAGGTTTTTAAGCTTAACCATTATATATAAATCAAAGGCTAATTTTTTAAGCCAAAAATGCATTATACGGGAAACCAATTTGGATAACGAATTTTTCATTAACCTATGGCTTGAATAAACTACTATCTCAGGAACATACGTTTATGCAGACCATTATTCCAAAACTTGAATCTCTTCCGTACGTAGAAAAATATTGTAGGTGGTCTAGCTGGTGGACCACTAGTGGTCTCGTGCCTGCTAGTCGGATTTTGACTGATGGGAAGGGAAATATAACTGCTTTAGGGAACCAATACAATTCGTTTGGGAGTAGCAGGCGAAACTGGATTACATCAGGCCATAATTATAACTTATCCGCTGCTAATAACTTAGCAGCGGATAAGTATGGCGCTACTATTAATAGGGTTGTTGTAAAACAATATACCCCCAGTAGTAACACAAACCAGCACTCCACGATTTTAAATTTAAACAATTGCGATTGCAAACTTGTAAATAAAATAAGTGGCAAGAAATTAGATAATGGAGGTACTTCAACAGCAGGGGAAAGCATGATTCAATGGAATGATAATGCTTCGAACACTAATAACCTTTCACTACGGCTTGATTCAACAGAATAATTTATTAAAACATTCATCCTATTAAACCAGAACCTAGTTATCTTAATTATCTAAACTGTATGGAAGACCGTATGATTTGAAATAAAAAAAATCGCTAACTAGATAAAAGTTTGCGATTTAGTTGTGAGTTTTTGTAGCCCGTAGGGGAATCGAACCCCTGTTTCTAGAATGAAAATCTAACGTCCTAACCCCTAGACGAACGGGCCTCTTT
>JAYVNR010000214.1:0-3805 GCA_043758305.1 Pedobacter sp.
AGAGATAGCAATTCTTCGTAGGTTGTATATTGATCAATCTCGTTGATAATAAGTTGCTGTATAGGTGCGCTACTGTTGTATCCGTACAGAAAATAAGAAAATGTTTTACGTTTGATGTAATAAGCAAGGGTAAGGTCTTCGGCGGTAATCTCAGATTGATCAATAACATCCAGTTTATTATTTTCCCACTTAGAAATATTTGTTTCAATAAGCTCTGCAACATTTCGGTCCACAAGTGCCTGAAGCATCTCGGTATTAGACGCTATAGATATGGCAACAAGCTCATTTTCTGAAAATTTGGCGAGAGGCTTAAGCATAGGCAAATCAACTTCTCTGCAATATCTAATGTTAACCAGCACAAACTCTTCAAGCTTGTTTTTTATAAGATATTCTGCATACGCAGGTAAGTATTCAAATCTAAACTTGTTCTTGTCTATATTATAATTTCCCATTTCAGCTCATTTCACGGCATTAAAAATATAGAAAAATGCATATTTAACAAAGCTAATTCTTCCACCTCAGCGATTTAATCATCACATCAATATCTTTTTTCATAAAATTCAACACCGGCTGTATAGAATCGGCTTGCGGGCGTTCATGGAAATAAAGTGCGCCACGCAGGTAGTGCTTTACGCTATCAGTTAAATAAAATTGAACTGCCGAGGCGGTATTGCCTTCTATGCTGTAATAGGTGCCGTATACTTTTTGCTCCGGGTAATAAATTGTTTGGGCATTGATTTCGGTAGCCTTTACTACATTTTTATAAACCAGTTTATAGGCATCTTCAGCCATGTTATCTAATGCTTTACGCGAAGCAACAGGAAAGTAGCTTAGATGTATGCGCCCATTAAATGCCGGGTAAGCAATATCGATCCAGCATGGGTTGGCGTTGCGATCTAAACTATCTGGGGAAATATTAGCATACACCGGGTAATCAAAAATATAAGGGCAATCGCTTTGATAGGTTTGATAAGCTTTTTTGGGCAATTCTATACGGAAATATCCGCGTGGCTTTGGCGAATAATCATTGCTTGTGCAGGAATAAAACGCTGTTAAAAGCACTACTGTAAACAGGTATCTGGCTTTCATTAGCCGCACCATATTTCCCACGATTTTTCTGCCTGCAGATGTAGCATTTCTAAACCGTTTTTTACAACTGCGCCCTGAGCATTTCCCCGTTTTAAAAATTCCGTTTCTTCGGGGTTATAGATCAAATCGTAAAGCAGGTGCTTACTGGTAAGCAACTCGTAAGGTATATCCGGACACTTTTCTATATCTGGCGACATGCCGAGCGGGGTGGTATTTATAATCAGCAAATGGTCTTCAATAACATCCTTATTGATCCTTGAATATCCAATCTGCCTGCCGATTGGCCTACGGGAAACAATAGTATATTCGATATGGAGTTTTTTCAGCACATAAACTACAGCTCGGGTGGCGCCACCATTGCCTAAAATAAGTGCCTTATGATGATGCTTATGAAGCAAAGGCTTAAGCGATTGCTCAAAGCCATACGCATCTGTGTTGTAACCTTCAAGCCTTACGTTCATTGACGAAAGCTCTCCCGTAAAAAATGATTCTACTGGTTTATGGTTAACAATTTTTATACAGTTTACAGCGTCAATCTCCTTGGCTGCCTCATCTACCTTATCAAGGTAATACATGATGCCTATTTTATGCGGAATAGTAACATTTAGGCCTAAAAGATCAGGCTGAGAACTGATAAGAGCCTGTACATCACTGATATTTGGCAATGGAAAAAGCTCGTAAACATGATCAGATAGTTCTTCCTTTTCAAACTTTGCAGTAAAAAACTCTTTGGAAAATGAATGTGACAAGGGATAACCGATCAGTCCGTACTTTTTCATAGGAACAGATTTGAGATGGGAGATATTAGATGGGAGAACATGTAGGGCATCAATTCTGTTTGGCTATGTTTTATTGGATGTAGAGGAATTGTTTCATTATTGTTTTGAACTAACAATACTCTCTTTCTATTTCAAAAAGTTATGAAAAGTATCGCCCCTAAGCCCAAGCCGAATAGTTTCTAATGGTATAACTTCTGCCGGAGCTATATTGCCAAGATTAACATTTGTGCCTATAAGTGTGATAAACCACACTTGCTGTGCCTTTATGGGAGCTTCCCATATGATGCTGCCTTCGGGGATTTGTGTTAGGATTTCGTCAACAAGCCCCTCCCTCACCTCGCCCGAATCGCGATAAATACCGGCATTGCCGCCTTCTCGTGCCTCTGCAATTACTTTCCACGATCCGGCTTCGATTTCTGCCTTCATCAGGTTTATCCATTTATAAGGGGCAAATATTTTGTGGGCATCTTTAGATCCAACTTCCGAGATCACCGTTACCTGCTTGCTCAATTTGCTAATGTAGCTACATTTTAAATCGTGTTCAATTTCAATTGAGCCGTCAGAAACTTCTGCATACTCCATCCCGTACTGGTCAAGCACTCGGCAATAATCATCAAACTGGTTGCGCACCAAAAAAGCTTCAAATAAAGTACCTCCGAAGTACACCGGTATTCCGGCATCGCGATATATTTTTAACTTCTCTTTTAAATGTGGCGTAAGGTAAGAGGTAGTCCAACCTAATTTCACTATATCGGTATAACTGCTTGCAACATCAAGAAAATCTTCAACTTCGCGTAAGCTTAAGCCCTTGTCCATAACCATTGTTATCCCGTTTTCACGTGGTTTTTGAGGGCGGGCGGGAACATTGTTTAAAGTATAGTTCATTGCTGCAAATCTTAAAAAAAAATCCAATACTTCCACATTTAGAAATATTGGATCCTGATATCGCTTACATTGTTAAATTTTACCGATGTAGCGGTTTATAATATCTACAATTACAGCATTGTTATGTAGCTGCGGCAAATATTCAAATAATATCTGGTGCTTATCCGGGTCTGTATTCAGGGCAGTTTCCAAATAGGCAACTGCTTCATTTTGCTGCCCGGCTGCAAATAAATAAGCAACCATACGATAATAAAGCTCTGCTGCATCGGGATTGTTTTTTATAGCCAGCGACATGGTTTCTATAGCCCCGGTCAACTTTTCCTGCTCATATAGAATAGAAGAATAATCTAGCCAGGCTTCAATATCAAGCGGATTTAGCTCTACAACTTTTTCATAAGCTTTTTCAGATTCTTCCAGCTTGTTAAGCTTATACTGCGCATCTGCTATCGCGAACCAGTAATCAGGATTCTTATCATCCAGATCAAGTGCTTTTTTATAAAAATGCAGAGATTCAAAATGGCGCTCCTCAAAATCCAATGTTACACCAATCCCAAACCATGCATCAGCAAGCTTGGCATCAAGCTTTACAGCTTTTTTATAATATGAGCGTGCTTCTTCCATCTCTTCAAGCTTTTCGTAGCATTCGCCTATTGCACAGTATGTATCGGCACTTGGCGGCTCATATTCAAAAGTTTGCTTATAAACATCTATGGCATCATTGTATTTATCCATATGAACAAGGGCATTCCCTTTGTTGAAATAAGCGGATGCGAAATTATCCTTTATCAATATGGCATAATCGTATGCATCAATAGCTTTTTCAAACAGGTTCATTTTATTGTACGCATTGCCCAGATTGTACCATGCCGCATATGAGTAAGGCTCATTATCAATATATTGCTGATAAAACTCTATGCTCTCTTCCTGCTTATCAAGCACATCGTAACAAAATGCAAGTTCGTACAGGGCATCCTGGTTTTCCATATTCTGCTCCAGGCAAAGTTTGAGATATGATACTGCATGCTCATAATCGCCCATGTTCTGGTACACAT
>JAYVNR010000215.1:0-11662 GCA_043758305.1 Pedobacter sp.
GGTTCGCTACCAAAGATTGCATACGTGCTTTAGCATCAGCTTTAAAATACCTTGAAACATATAATTGCCCTAACAGCTCGCCTACAGTGTTGTCTGTCAGCGATGACATGCGCTCCCAACGGGGAGTAGGAACTTTTTGCCCGGTTAAAACCTGATTATAGGCAAAATTAGCTTTTACAAAAGGCGAGCTCAGATAAGATGCGGAGCTTTTTAGCACATTCCATTGGAGATATGTTTGCCAATCTGATACAGGTGTTGCAGCAATCAATTGATTTAAATCGGTAAAAAACTTGGGATTGCTTACCAGGATGGTATCCTGACCGGTAACTTTCATTTTAGCCATTAAAGATTTCCAATCCATGTTTGGAGTTGTTTTGCTAAAATCTCCTACAGAAAATTTGTTATAGGTTTTATAAGGATCACGCATTTCTACCCTGCTCATTTGCGAGGCAGCCATCTTTTTTTCTAAATTAAAAATGGTTTCCGCATTTTTTTTAGCGGTAGCCGCCGGAACTCCGGTCAAGGTAAAAAGAGTGGTAACATACGTTTTATAAGCTTCTTGTATTTTCAGGCTGCGTGGATCGTCTTTTAAATAATAATCCCGATCTGAAAGGCTTGTTCCGCCCTGGGATAGCTGCGGCACCATGTTTTTAACATATTTGCGATCCTGGCCAACGCCAAATCCAAATAAAGGAGAACCAGCTCCATATGTGCGCATTGTAGCAGCCTCGCTTAAAACAGCATTAATGTCTTTTACAGAACCAACACGTGCTAAATCAGCTTTTATAGGGGTATAGCCTAACTTTTCAATAGTTATACTGTCCATTCCGGCTGTATAAAAATCTCCAACCCGTTTTTCTATTGAACCAGGAGCAGCTGTTTTGTTATTTGCTGCATCGTTAAGAATAGTTTTTACTGCATTGATATTAAAATCACGTAGCTCATTGAAGCTTCCCCACCTTGTTTCTTTTGCGGGCACAGGATTCTTTTTTACCCACATTCCGCTTGCATATGTATAGAAATCATCGCCAGGCTTAACGCTTGTATCCATATTAGCCTTGTCTATTAAAACAGGCTTTTTAGCTTGAGGCGAATTGTGCTGTGCAGATACCTGCACGGTTAAAAGGGATGCTGTAACTGCCAGCAACATTTTAGGATAATTACTCTTCATTTAGTTGAATTATTGATATGTTAGAATATGGCCAAACAGTAAATTTATGATTTTTATAAATTATCTAAGAATTTATGCGCAATTATTTATTGAACCACGAAAGCATGCGCCGAATGCGCATGTTACTGAATAAAAGATTGGATAAAAATTTCATTAAGCCATTTACATTTATATACGAGACATAACTAAAAGATTTGAAAAATATTGCGATTTTCTCATCTCTAAATGCTCGGTCATTTTACAATCTCAAATATATTTTAGAGAAATAATATTAGTATACTCGTAAAAATGATCGTAGAAACAGATGAAGGGGGATGGAAAAGCGCACTTTTTTTAAGTGAAATGCCGATTTTTTTCCAACCCGAATACCTAAATAGCATACAGGCAGCATTTGGGATACCTCTGAAATACTACCTCGTTCAAAACGATGAAATTACTCAGGCAGCATTAGCTGTATTTGTGAAAAATGGGAAAATTATTCTGCCAGAGCATTTCACCTATACTCCTTTGTGGTTGGCGGAACATTTAAGCGAACGAAAGAAAATCGCTTTGATCAAGGAAGTGATTTCACACCTCAAAAGCATATATAGTAAGATTGTTTTTAAATTAAGCCCTGATATCATAGACATTAGAGCTTTTATCTGGGAAGGTTTTGAGATTGAAAATAGGTATACTTACATTAAAGACGGCGCTACTGCACCTCATAAAAGCATTACTAGAAATCTAAACTTAGCTGATTTAAAAAATTTTGCTTGCCATGCGACTGAAGCTTCAATAATATCAATAAAAAAAAATATTGAAATTTTAGAGAGTTTAAACTTTTCGAAAATGCAGATATATCAAATTAAAACATTTTTAAATAAGCTAAGCCAGACAGGTCTTCTATTTGCGGTTACTTTATATGAAAGCGAGAATTGCATAGCCTCAAATTTAGTTTTATTAGATAAGATTGAAAAAAAAGGTTATTTGTTATTCGCAAGCCCCGTGAGCAGATCGAAGAAATTTGCTCATACTTTCCTGTACCAGGAGACTATTAATTGGTTATTGGTCAATAACTATGCAGAGCTTGATTTCTGTGGAGCCAATTTTGAAGGCATCGCAAATTTCAAATCTTTTTTCAACCCAAAACTAAAGCCCTATTATATTGTGCGATATTCTGCATTAAGGAATAAGCTCCGACCTTTATTTAAACTGTTAGATCGCATATAACTTATCTCATCAGATAAATTTTACCAAAATTGTTCTTGAAAAATTTATCTCCCGAAGTCTGTCGGTGCTTGATTTCTGATTGATCTGAATTTTCAACCATCACATTGTAAAAGTAAACTCCATTAGCCAGCCGGTCGCCAAACTGGTCGGTGCCATCCCAAGAAAATTCCGATATATTATTGCCAATCCTAAGCGGCCCAAGCTCCTCCTTTAACACTTCGCGGACTATTTTGCCGCTCATTGTCATTATTTGTATCCTAAGTTTGTCTGGTACTTTCTCCCCGGTTAGAGTAAAAACAAACTTCATATTTGTTGTGAACGGATTTGGATAGGGGTAGAAACTGCTTATAGCAGATTCGTTAACTACTTCAAAATCTATTTGATAGTCATTAGCCGAATTTATATTACCGGATTTATCACGCCCCTGGATCTTTAGCGTATATATCCCGTCAGCTAATTTATCAGGATTATATACTACGGATGCCTTGTTTTTGGCTAATGAGCTTGCCGGGGTAAATAACAGCTTGCCTGCTGAATATGAAATTCTCTTAAAAGCATTTTCGCCCTGTTTTTTGATGAAAATATCCAAAACCGTTGTATCGTTTAAAAGGATGAACGTATTTTCATCCAGCAAACTAATCGCTATCTCTGGCTTTGGCGAAACTATTTCACTGTTTATGATATGCTTTCCATCAAAAACAACATCCACAAAAGGCGCTTTCTCATCTCCCTGAACTGTAAACGGCTGGCTTAAAAAGTTATTAAAAACATAAGAGTCATTTTGGTTTTTTGGCGTAAACTCAAGTTTTAGAATATTATTTCCTCTTAAACCAACAGTTGGCAACCGCATATCTACAGTAAAGTAACTGCCAATGGATAATAGCGGATATGTTTTTACCAGTTTCCTAATTACAGTCCGGTCGTTTTTGGTGAGATTATAGAACAAGCTAATTGAATCTGTAGTATATTTTGAAATGTTTTGATAGCCTAATTGCCATTTTACAGAATCTCCTTCCAGAAGGCTTTTAGCATAAAATATATTTTTCAGCTCAGGATTTATTGTTCCTTCAGGATATTCGTCATATAAAAACTTCCAGGATTGCAGTTGGGCGGGAGTGCGGTTTACAGCATCCGAAGCAATGGCTTTAAGCCTCAAGTATGGATAAGTTTTTGCATCGATTGTGCTTAAATCTAATGAGTCGATAGGGATCTTAGCTAGTAAAGTATTTTCCTTCCCTGCAACATCCACACCTATAAGCGAAATTTGCAGGGAATCAGTTGCGTCCTTCCCAAACTTATAATAGGCTTTTTTCCATTTTTGGGATGGGCCTGCTTTTTCGGATAAATAATATCCGTTATCAAAAGGATATGGATAGTCGTTATTGAATTTTATTACCTGGCTTCGGGCGGGAATGCCTGATGAAGGATCTGCAATCTTTTCTATTGCGCTGCCGGGCAAGCTTCCTTTCTTTCCCCAAAACATGTATGGCTCACCCGAATTAACATTCGTTATAATTGAGCATCCTAATAATGAGAAAGCATTTTTTGCTTTTTGGGGCATGTTTTTCAACGAGATGTTGCGCCCGTTATAACCCACTACATAGTAGCCCTGAGGAATATTGTTTACGTACCTCACCAAACTGTCTATATCAACCGAAGAATTCAGATCGAAGAAAAACTGTCCGGTATAGCCATTTACATCTTCTCCAGTTGTGCCGTTAAAATAATTATAAGGACTAGGGTAGGAGTAGAAGCTAAGGGTAACCGGGTTCATGGCAATCATAGTGAAGCCAGTAAATTCCATATCCCGAAAGGCAAGCTTTCCGCCAGGTTCCGAGCGGAAAGTGCGCTCTAAGGTTGTTGGAGCATCATCTCCACGGGTTTGTATGGAAGTATAAAAAGTGCTGTTCTCAAACTGAAATTTGCGGGTTTGGGCGTTAGCTACAATGTTTTTTAAAGAAGTATTTTCAAATTGTTGAAAATGCGACTGGTTCCAGCCATCGGGGCTTTTAGCAATGTAGGTGAATGAGCTTTGCTGCCACATACCGCCCTGATCAACCGGCAGGTTAAACCGTACACGCCAGTAATAAACTTTATTGTTATCGGGTATAACTCCAGGTTTCCAAGCTGCAATAAAACCCTGATTTAAAATCCCGGATGATTTTTTCCAGGAGCTGGTAAAGGTTTTTATGGTATCTATTTCAAAAATATATTCTGCATTTTGAGTGAGAAGATTATTTGATTGTGCTTTTAATTCTATCGCGGGGTCGCTAACAATGCTATAAATTTTTGGGAAAAGGATATTTACACCATTAACAGGCATCAAAAAATCAAATTGGGCGGTGTTATTGCTTTCGCTTAGCTCATTAAATCGCCCGCCTGCATCCAGCATTACAGAAAACTTATTGTTGCCAGCAGTTTTTACATCGTTAGATTTAATGTAGTAGTATAAAGTATCGGTATTAAAAACAGGCTTAAAATTTTTAACAGGATACGTGATCACAGAGTTATCGGGCAAGGTGCGCCTGATAGAAATTGAAAGCGAGTCGTTGAAGGCCTTGCCCAGGTTTTTTGCAACTATTGCAACTGCAAACGAGTCGCTTACCGCAGTGGTATTAGATGGGTAAATAAATAAATCCTGATTTTCAATATAATAATCTGGCAGGGGAGGACTATACATTTTTAAAGCCGGATCGCCCTGCCAAATATATTGCCGCGAATGCGCCTGGTTGATTTTATCTTTTGGGTTTTGGTACGCCTTTATAGTTTCTTTGATGCTTTCTGCTATTGATTTGCCGTACTGTGTTTTAAAAACATTGGTGTAGAATATATTGCTGAACTGGGCAAGATAGCTAACTACGCCCTCATCTGAAGTTGCCAGCCATCCAACAGCTCCTTTGTTTGGTTCAAAAAGGAATTTTTCGCCTATAGATAATGTAGCAAACGGATTTCCTGCATCACAACCGTTTATAAGGTATACCAGCACTTTATTCTGATTTTGAAGCTCAGAGGGCTCGCCAAAATTAACTTCTGTAGCCTGAGCGCTTCCATGCCCGAAAAAAGAAAGGAGGGAAGCTCCTCTATTTATTTCGGCGACTATTTTCAACCTTAAATTGTCTGTAATGGGCTCATTAACAAATTTATGAAAGTTGATTCCCTTCCCGCCAAAATACTCGCCATTGGCAATTTTTTGAAAGCCATCCTGAAATCCCGACCAGGAAACATTTTCAAATAGTGTGTTGCCGCCGCTCACATTGATAATGTTTTTCCGCCATAGCGAGTCTGGTTGGCTTTCGTAAGTTTTAAGCTTGTTGAGATAAATATCTACATCCTTATTGGTTTGCGCTGCAACCCTCCCGGTAGGAATGGCCGGCTCCCAAGCTGTTCCATTTAAACCACTGGTAAACATGGCGTCTGAAGGAGGATTGCCGATGGATGGCACTAAATCGGCTGCCAGTCCCTGCGAACTGCGTACATATAAATTTGATTGCCCTTTGCCTAATAAAAGCAAGTAACCGGGTTTTGTAGCAGCCTTGTCTAACAGATATTTAGCAAAATTACGGATGGCAAGTGGGTGGTGCACACCATAATAGAACTGATCATAAAGTTGATCTGTAGTTGTTAGAAGGGTTTTATATCCGGTTTGGTTGCGATAAGCAGCATATTCCTGAGCTTTGCTTAATAGCGATTGATGGGCAATGATCAAAAAGTTTTTATCTGAAGATGCAGGATTGAAATTGGTAAAGCTTACGGGGAGCAGAATGGTGGGCTTATAGCCAGCGCTGTCGTATAAAAAAATATCTTTATCCAACCCTGCCCCGGGCAAAACTGCGCTCAATATTCCGGAAGATTGGTCGGCTATAATGCGCCGCTGATTGGTTAAATCTAACAGCACAGGTTTTGTTAGGGTAGAATTAGTGAAACGTAAGTAAGAATTATTGCCCGGAACAATGCCTTTTAAAGAAAACAACAGATTGCTGATGCCGCCGAGATCGTATTTTCTTGGATATGTTACTGCAATATACCCAGCGGCCTGAAAATCGGTTGTTGCTCCAAGATCATTAACTGCTGTAAAACGAAATTGAGTAAGTGCGCCAATATCGGAAGTGTTCAATGGCAAGGCCTTTCTGATAGTTTGGTAGCCTGAAAACAAGGTGTCTTTTTTGGTGCTGAACGATGTTCCGGCGCTCACTTCAACCCTAAGGTGATGATTAAATCCCTGAGCATTGGTAGTGGCAGCATTAGATCTTCCGGCAACAAAAATTTCTGCCTGGCTTGCCCCAGCTGGCAAAGTATATAAGCCCGGAGTAGGGACGCTCCTAATTTGCGAACCTCCATTACCATACAAGCTCCCTAAAAAGCCTTCGCCCTCTGTATATTCAGAAAGGCTTTCCGCAGCAAGGATATATTCACCGGGATAGTAGCCACCATCCGTAAAAAAGGCTGATGCCCTATACATAAAATATGGCTCAGGCGACAAGCCAGAAGCGGATATTTGGGTATTAGCGTAACGTTTGCCACCAACTGTAGCAGACCATGTTAAAAAATAAGCCGCGGTATCGGTGTATAAGCTATAATAATCATGGGGCTGATCTTCCGGGTTTGTATAGAGGCTCTTATCAAGTTTGCCATCATTCTTTTCGCCATAAAATTCTAAAAAATCCTGTGGGTCAATCCGGTTATCGGCTTCGCCGGATACATACATTGCCACTTCCTTGCCGTTATGGAATAGCTGGAGATTTTTTGCTAGAATAGTAGCCAGAGGTGCTCCCAAATTCTGTAATTGTGACTGATTGACCCTGTAAACTGCGTTTTCGGCAATCTTTATTTTATAGTATGTTTGAGAAAATACAATCCAATCATTTCCATATGGGGTTTGGGCAGCAAGATTTGAGCATATAAAAAAAGAAATCAGCAGCAGGCGATATTTCATGCATCCCAAATTTAATACTTTTCTCAATTTCAGGTTGTATTATGGGCAATGATATCGATAATAAATATGTTTTAGTGCTGCCAAGCTGGTACCCAAGCCGGGTACATAGGTTTAACGGTGATTTTAATGAAAGGCTCGTAAGGGCTGTATCCGCAGAGGTTAAACATATTGTTTTGCATATAATCAAAGATGTAGGAATTAAAAAAACTGAAGTAGAACTTATTGAAGAAGAATCTCTGATAACCTACCAGATTTATTATCCAGGTATCAAGATCCCAATTTTAAAGACTATCTATTCTGCCTGGCTATATTTTGCTTTAAATACAAAATATATTAAAAAGATTGTAGATAAGCAGGGCAAACCCTCTATCATTCATTGTTTTGTAATACAAAGAGCCTTAATTATCGCGGTATTGGCTAAAATGAGATATAATATCCCATTAGTCATCACCGAACAATGGTCTGCCTTTTTTCCTCAGGCACCATATGCACTAAAGCGGGTTTCCTTTGTATATAAATGGCTAATACGCTATGGCCTGAGAAGCGCAGATCATATTATTGCAGTTTCAGAAATACTTAAAACGCATATCGGCAATTGGACGAAAAATAAAATAATTTCAGTGATCCCCAATGTAGTAGATACAACTTTATTCACCTGCTCTTCTAGTATTAACACCCACAATTTCAGGTTTCTACACATTTCAACCATGTATCCTGTAAAAAATGTGGATGGTATCCTTAGGGCCTTTGAAGAGATATTAGAAACCCACCATGCTGAGCTTTATTTAGTTGGAGATATGCCGCAGAGCATAAAAGATATTATCCATACTTCTCCAGCTTTGCTATCTTCCGTGGTTTATAAAGGAGAAGTTCCTTATTCAGAGGTCGCGGGTGTTTTTAAGGAATGCGATTGCATGGTAATGTTCAGCCATTTTGAAACCTTTTCTTGTGTAACAGCAGAGGCGCTTTGTTCTGGATTGCCTGTAATAATCACACGAACTTTTGGCATTGGTGAGTATGTCAATAAGGAAAATGGCCTGGTCATATCGGCAAATAATCAAGCAGAGCTAAAAGCTGCAATGATTGGCATGATTGATAATTATGAAAACTATAAGAGAGAAGAAATCTCAGATTTGGCAAAGGGAAATTTTAATTATCGCAAAATCTCCAAAATGATTGGGCATGTCTATCAGAGTGTATTACCCCAAACTCTAAGTCAAAATGCTTAATAAGATTGCCAATACATTCTATACCAGTGTGTTTACAGCCGGCATAGGTTTTTTAATATTGGTGATTACTACACATTATCTTGGCAGCACTGGCAGAGGCTCAATTGGCCTCCTAATGGTAAACATAGGTATCGCCCAAATTTTCTGTGCAATTGTAGGAAGCGCAACATTAGTCTACATGGTGCCCAGATATAGTTTGAACGGGCTTTTATTTTTAACAACAATATGGGCATTGGCAAGCTCGATATTTATTTCCATGCTATTAGCCATATTCAATAAGCTTAGCTCGGATATGTTTTACCATACAGCCATTTTATCATTTCTGGCAGCTATAATTGCTAACAATCATAAAGTGCTTATTGCCCGTGATGAAATTATCAGATACAATTTTTTAAGGATTTTTCAATCGATAGCTAACTTACTGGTAATTATATTTTTAATTAACAGCTTAACCTTCAGTAAATACATATCCGCATTATACCTTTCTTATGCCTTAACTTCTATTGCAAGTACAGTATTTGTTTTTAAGGGCTTCAGGGCAAAACGCTTTGAAAATATAAATGAGCCTCTTAAAATTTTTATTAGGATGGGGACATTGAATCAGTTTACTAACCTTATCCAGTTAGGAAATTACAGGTTTAGTTTTTATTTGTTAAATGCGTTTTCGGGAATTAAAACACTTGGGCTTTTTTCATTGGGCATAAACCTTATAGAAACTGTATCAATTTTTCAGAGCAGTATAAATACAATTCATTATGGCGAAGTTTCCAGGCAAAAGAATGATTTAGATGCTCTTAAAAACAATTTAAAATTGGTAAAATTAAGCCTGCTGGGCACATTAGCAATTGTGATCTGTGCCGCATTGTTGCCATTGAAATATTATCTGATAGTTTTTGGCAGTGAGTTTAATCAGGTAAAACAAATTATGCTCTTATTGTCGCCCGGTGTAATTGCTTTATCTGCAGGGGCTATAATTGCCCATTATTTTTCAGGAATTGGCAAAGTTCATTACAACACCTACTCATCTTCCGCTGGATTTTTAGTGATAATTGTTGCCGGTATATCTCTTATTCCCACATACGGCATTTATGGTGCAGCAATAGCAAATAGCCTGTCATATATTACTACATCTGGCGTTATTTTCTGGCAGTATCGAAAACACCTTCAAAACAAATCTATCTTTAGTAGCAGAATAGATTAGTAAGCTCTTTTTTATAAATTCGCCCATCCTTCACAAAGCATTTCAATAATTGGAAAATCAGCTTGCAACCCCAGAAACCGCAAAAGAATTAGGCTTACGCCCGGAAGAATTTGAACGAATAAAAGAAATTTTAGGCCGGGTGCCCAACTTCACCGAACTCTCTATTTTTTCGGTGATGTGGAGCGAGCATTGTTCGTATAAAAACTCTATCACATGGCTCAAAACCCTCCCGAAGGATGGTCCGCGTATGTTGGCAAAAGCCGGAGAGGAAAATGCCGGCATGGTTGACCTTGGCGATGGCATTGCCTGTGTATTCAAAATAGAATCGCACAATCACCCATCCGCACTTGAGCCTTATCAGGGCGCAGCTACTGGAGTAGGAGGAATAAATCGCGATATTTTTACCATGGGCGCACGCCCAATTGCACAATTAAATTCTCTGCGTTTTGGCGATTTAAGCTTAGATCGGACTAAATGGCTGGTTAAAGGCGTTGTGAAAGGCATAGGCGATTATGGTAATGCATTTGGTATCCCAACCGTAGGTGGAGAGTTGTTTTTTGATGAATGCTATAATGTAAATCCGCTGGTAAACGCCATGTCGGCAGGTATTGTTAAAGTTGGCGAAACCGTATCTGCAACATCTTATGGTGTTGGCAACCCGGTTTACATAGTTGGTTCGGCTACGGGCAAAGATGGCATTCATGGCGCTGCCTTCGCTTCAAAAAACATTACTGCCGATTCTGTGAATGACCTCCCAGCCGTTCAGGTGGGCGACCCTTTTCAGGAGAAATTACTTTTAGAAGCTACGCTTGAAGTAATAAAAACCGGAGCTGTAGTTGGCATGCAGGACATGGGCGCAGCAGGTATTATCTGTTCCAATTCAGAAATGTCTGCAAAAGGCGAGCACGGAATGCGCATTGATTTGGATAAAGTGCCTACCCGCCAACAAAACATGAAACCTTTTGAAATACTGCTTTCAGAATCGCAAGAGCGAATGCTGATTGTAGTAAAAAAAGGCAGGGAAAAAGAAATTGAAGCCGTTTTTGATAAATGGGATTTGAATTGCGCCATTATTGGTGAAGTTACCGATACCAAACGCCTGCATTATTATATGAACGGCGAACTGGTTGCGGATGTACCTGCTGATGACCTTGTGCTGGGCGGAGGTGCTCCGGTTTATGAGCGGGAATACCGTGAGCCGGCATATTTCAGAGAGTATCAAAAATTTTCAATAGATAATGTTCCCGAGCCCCAAGATTTAAAAGCTGTTGCCCATCATTTGATTTCCCACCCAAATATTGCATCTAAGCGCTGGGTAACAAATCAGTACGATTCTATGGTTGGAACTGCTACCATGACAGATAACCGTCCATGCGATGCCGCTGTAGTAAGCGTGAAGGGCACGGATAAAGCTATCGTGTTAACCGTTGATTGCAATTCCCGCTACGTTAATGCCGACCCTGAAAAAGGCTGTGCCATTGCTGTGGCAGAGGCTGCACGCAATATTGTTTGCGCTGGTGGCGACCCTGTTGCCATAACCAACTGCCTTAATTTTGGCAACCCTTATGTGCCTGAAGTGTATTGGCAGTTTGTTGGTGCAATTAAAGGCATGAGCGCTACCTGCACAAAATTTCAAACTCCGGTTACAGGCGGCAATGTGAGTTTCTATAATCAGTCAACTGATGATGGCCCGGTTTTCCCTACGCCAACAATTGGAATGCTAGGCGTTATGGATGATATTAAAGATATTATGACTGCCGATTTTAAAGCTGCAGGCGATGTAATTTACCTTATCGGCGAAAGCGTGAACGATATTGCTTCGTCGCAGTATCTGGTCTCGTTCCATAAAATCCAGGCATCGCCAGCACCTTATTTTGATTTGGAAAAAGAATATGCAACGCATCAGGTAATAAAGCAGT
>JAYVNR010000216.1:0-3797 GCA_043758305.1 Pedobacter sp.
GGTTGTAAAAAAGACCGTACCGTAAGCGGGGTATATCTCGGAACTGGCGATATAGCCATTTTGAATTATGCTTATGCATTAGAGCAATTGGAAGCAGCATTTTATATTCAGGTGGCAGCTACGCCTTACAGTGGGATATCCACAACTGAGTCGTCTTATTTAACAGATATCCGCGAACATGAGGTAGCTCACCGCGAATTCTTTAAAGCCGCATTAGGCTCTTCTGCTATATCAGCTTTAGAGGTTGATTTTTCTTCAATCAACTTTAGCGATCGTACCAGTGTATTAGGAACAGCAAAAGCATTTGAAGACTTAGGCGTTTCTGCTTACAATGGTGCTGGCTGGTTGTTAAAAAGCGCTGATTATCTTTTGCTTGCAGGGAAAATCGTTTCGGTTGAAGCTCGCCACGCAGCATTAATACGCGATTTGATAAGCAATGGCGATTTTGCAGGTGCTGATGTAGTAAATCAAACTACAGGCCTTGATACATCACGTAGCCCGGGCCAGGTTCTTGCTATTGCCGGAAAATATATCAAAACAGCCCTTAACACAGAGGGATTACCTAATTATTAAACCTACAGACATGAATTTATATAATATAATCAACGAAATAGAAAAAGTTGACCCTGAGTTTCAGGAACGGATCAATCCCCGCCGTGCAGCAATAAAAAACATGACAAGTTTTGGGTCTAAGATAGCCTTGTCTGCATTGCCATTTGCAATGGGATCATTATTCAAGAAAGCTTATGGCCAAACAAGCAGCTCAGTTACTGATGTTTTAAACTTTGCTTTGACTTTAGAATATCTTGAGGCAGAATTTTACACTCAAGGAACAACTGCGGCTCGTACTGCATTATTTACCACACAAGGCGAAACTCCTGCAGCTATTGGTGCTTTGCAGGCGATTACAAAGGATGAAAATAACCACGTTGCATTCTTGAAAAGCGTTTTAGGATCTGCAGCAGTAGCAAAACCAAACTTTGACTTTACAGCTAAAGGAACTTTCCCTACTGTATTTACAAATTACGATACATTTTTAGCAGTAGCTCAAACGTTTGAAGATACAGGTGTGAGAGCGTACAAAGGACAGGCTGGATTTCTTGTTGGAAACCAGGTTGTATTAACAGCAGCATTGAACATTCACTCTGTTGAAGCCCGTCATGCATCACATTTGCGCCAAATGCGCCGTGCAAGAGGTGCCTCAACCTTAAAACCATGGATTACCGGTGCTAACGATACTGGAATTGGAGCAGCTGTAAATGCATCATTTGCAGGCGAAGACAATGTAATTCAAGGTGGAGTGGATATAACAAAACTAACTGGAGTAAACGGAGCATTTTCTGTTAATGCAGCTACAGAAGCATTTGATGAGCCATTAACTAAGGCACAGATTCTTGCTATAGTTACCCCATTTTTTGCATAATTGATAAGTGAGTGTAATAAGTGGAAAAAGGCGGAGCAATCCGCCTTTTTTTATTTAATAATTTATGATCTGCTCTTCTATTTGCTGAGGCATTTCTCTGAACCTATATTGCTGGTCTCGCAATTGAGGCTCAAATCCGGCTTCTTTTATAGCTTCCTGAATACTTTTGAAAGTGAAACGGTGTGGGGCACCGGCTGCAGAAACCACATTCTCTTCCAACATAATTGATCCAAAATCATTAGCTCCTGCATGCAGGCATAATTGTGAAACCTGTTTGCCTACGGTGAGCCACGAAGCTTGTATGTTTTTAATGTTAGGCAACATTATCCGGCTTAAAGCTATCATGCGTATATATTCATCTCCGGTTACGGTGTTCCTGATCCCACGTATTTTTCTCAAAAGGGTTCCATCATCCTGAAAAGGCCAGGGGATAAATGCAACAAACCCTTTGGCATCTTGAGGCTTCTCGGCCTGAACCTGCCTTATCCAAACCAGATGCTCAAAACGTTCTTCAATAGTTTCAATATGGCCAAACATCATGGTTGCAGAAGTAGGTAAATCAAGCTTATGGGCAGCTCGCATTACATCAAGCCACTCTTGTCCACCGCATTTTCCTTTAGAGATAAGCCTGCGCACACGATTGTTTAAGATTTCCGCTCCTGCACCTGGCAGCGAATCAAGGCCTGCATCTTTCAAAGCTTTTAAAACCTCATAATGCGACATTTTTTCAAGCTTGGCAATATGAGCGATTTCGGGTGGCCCCAGAGAATGTAATTTTAAATCTGGGTATAGTTGTTTAAGCTGCTTGAAAAGATCAGCATAAAATTTTAAGCCAAGATCGGGGTGGTGCCCTCCCTGCAATAACAATTGATCTCCGCCATAGCGAAAGGTTTCTTCTATTTTCTGCTTGTAAGTTTCAATGTCTGTGATGTAGCTTTCATCATGTCCCGGCCTACGGAAAAAATTGCAGAATTTGCAATTAGCTATGCACACGTTTGTAGTGTTAACATTGCGGTCAATTTGCCATGTGGCCTTTCCATGTGGAACTTGTTTTTTGCGAAGCTCGTTCGCAACATACATTAATTGGGCTGTAGCAGCATTTTTAAAAAGATATACGCCTTCTTCCTGAGAAAGGAACTCAAATTTTTCTGCTTTGCTCAACAGGGCATCAACGTTCATTTTACAAATATACATTGTAGCTGTGTAGTTAGAAAGTAAGGTTTAAGTGCTGTAGGGTGCCGCAGCTATACATTTAAAATTATACTTTTTAGCTTGAGGCAAAAATCATTCTCCATATCAGTTCTTCTTGTTATTTTAGGTGCGATGGAAAACTTTATTGTATCGGCTCGCAAGTATCGTCCAGCAACATTTGAAAGCGTTGTTGGACAGCAGCATATAACCAATACCTTAAAAAATGCCATTAAAAACAATCAGCTTGCTCAGGCTTTTTTATTCTGCGGGCCCAGAGGAGTTGGTAAGACCACTTGTGCCAGGATATTGGCGAAAACCATTAATTGCCAAAATTTAGGTGCGGGGATAGAGCCTTGTGGCGAGTGTGATTCCTGCCGCTCTTTTCAGCATGGAAATTCTTTCAACTTCCATGAGCTCGATGCTGCATCCAACAATTCTGTTGATGATATCCGCAACCTGACAGAACAGGTACGGATACCGCCCCAGGCTGGAAAATATAAAATTTACATTATAGACGAGGTTCACATGCTATCTCTGTCTGCTTTTAATGCTTTCTTAAAAACATTAGAGGAGCCGCCAGAGTATGCTATTTTTATTTTAGCAACTACAGAAAAGCATAAAATACTACCAACAATACTATCCAGGTGCCAGATTTTTGATTTTAACCGGATTAAGGTTGAAGATATGGCTTTGCATTTAGAAGATATTGCTAAAAAAGAATCGGTAAATTTTGAACTAGATGGGCTGCACCTGATTGCCCAAAAAGCAGATGGTGGCTTGCGGGATGCTTTATCGATGTTCGATCAGATTGTTAGCTTCTCTAACCGGAACATAACCTATCAGGCCGTAATTGAGAATTTAAATATACTTGATTATGACTACTATTTTAAGATAACAGATAGCCTTTTAAACGGCCACGTTCCTCCAGCTTTATTGGTTTTTGATGAGATACTGGCAAATGGCTTTGATGGCAATAATTTTATAATCGGGCTGGCATCACATTTTAGAAACCTACTGGTTGGGAAGGATGGATCAACATTGAAATTGCTTGAGGTGAGCGAAGGGATTAAAAATAAATATTTGCAGCAGGCTCAATTGTCGTCAGTTTCATTTCTTTTATCGGCTTTAAATATTGCCAACCAGTGCGATATCAATTATAAAACCAGCAAGAATCAACGGTTGC
>JAYVNR010000217.1:0-3747 GCA_043758305.1 Pedobacter sp.
GGCATGGACGTGACTGGCTTGAATGCGTTTAAATAATCTGATTCTAAAACCTCCATTTTTAAATAAAAAGGCTGCCTTAACAACCCCATATAGAAATTGCTAAGGCAGCCAAAATTGAGTTCTTAACGCTTTATCTGATCGATATCCACATCAAGGTTATGGTCTATCCTAAAACCGTACAATCCGTCTGTAGGTATTTCGGTTTTGGTTTTACGGGCCACTTCTGTGCCATTCACAAAAAATATAACATCATTGCCCTTAACCTGAATGCCCAGCACATTTTCTTGCCTGCCGTTTGCATCCTGCTTGTGCACAATATTGTTCACTGTCCAGTTTGTGATTAATGGAGTCTCTTTGCCTTTGCGCAGCTTTATCAGATATTCTCCGGTATTCCTTACCATAAAATACGCGTAAGACTGGTCTGGGCCAGATAAATCGTTGCCCCCAAAATATAGCCCGTAAGCAATTTGATGTGTAGGCAATTTCAATTGGGTTAGCCTTGCAGAAAATTTATAATTGCCCTTTTTAACCCACGCAGGATTATAAAACGTAGACGCAGGGCCTAAGGTGGTATGAAAGCCTTTGCCTTTAGCCTGAAAAATAACTTGTCCGGCAGGAGGTTCTGTATTTGTCCTTCTGTTTACATCCGTTCGGACGCTCCATCCGGCCGGAAATACACCACCACCTTCTACAACCCTGTCAGGATCGGCGCCCATTGCCATGCCTGGAGGCATTCCGGGCGGACGTTGAGGCGGAGGAGGCGGAGCTTGCTGGGCTATTGCAAGGCCACAGATTGCATTAGAAACTAAGATAATTGCCGCAAAACGGCTGATAAACATTTTTTTCATGCTAATTGGTTTAATTGATTTTTGGCTGCTTAAAGTTAACAATGTTAGTTTAGAATAATAAGAAGCAAACACGTAATAATTTGAGCACATAAATTTTGCACTGGCAGATTAAAGTATTTCTACATGGGAAAAAGTACTTTTGCTTAACATGAAGCATTTAGCTTATCTCAATAAATTTTTCTTTAAGTATCGATGGCACTTTATACCGGGAATATTATTTGTGATCATATCCAACATATTTGCTGTTTTGCCTGCCCAGGTAATCCGTATTTCTTTTGATCTGGTAGAAGAAAACATCAGCATTTACCGGCTATTTAATGGCTTTGACAGGCAACAATTAGTCTACCAGATTTTTAGCTACAGTTTATTGCTTTTTGGTTTGGCAGTATTGATCCTTTCGCTGCTGCGTGGGGTATTCCTCTTTTTCATGAGGCAAACGCTTATTCTCATGTCGAGGCATATTGAGTACGATCTTAAAAACGAGATCTATAATCATTACCAGCATCTTTCTATGGCTTTTTATCGCCGCAATAACACAGGCGATTTGATGAACCGGGCTACCGAAGATGTAGGCCGGGTGCGCATGTACCTCGGCCCCGCCATTATGTATGCCATAAATACCAGCGTGCTTTTTATGCTGATTATTTACGCCATGGTTAAAGTAAATCTGGAACTGGCAATTTACTGCCTTCTCCCTTTGCCTATCCTGGCCGTAACAATTTATTATATCCATACCATAATAAACGTGCGGAGCGAGAAAATCCAGGAACAGTTGTCTAACCTGTCGAGTTTTGTTCAGGAAGCCTTTTCGGGGATTAGGATCATCAAATCATACGTTCGCGAAAGCAGTATGCGAAATAAATTTGGCGATGAAAGCCAGGAGTACAAAAATAATTCAATGGCCCTTGTACGTGTGCAGGCACTATTTTATCCGCTTATGCTTCTTTTGGTGGGCTTGAGCACTATAATAACAATTTATGTTGGCGGCATAAAGGTTATGAACGGCACAATTACTTCGGGCAATGTTGCCGAGTTTATAATTTATGTAAACCAGCTCACGTTCCCGGTTACTATGTTAGGCTGGGTCACTTCGCTTATTCAACGGGCTGCTGCTTCGCAAAAGCGGATCAATGAATTTCTAAATACCAAATCTGAAATCGTATCGCCTACTGAAAATAAACTTACGGTACAGGGTCTTATTGAATTTCAGAATGTAAGCTTTACGTATCCGGATACCGGGATTAAAGCACTAAAAAATATTTCCTTTTCTATAAAGCCGGGGCAATTGCTCGCCATTATCGGAAAAACCGGTTCCGGAAAATCAACGTTGGCAAATCTTCTTTTGCGGATGTATGATACCGATTCCGGGAATATTTTAATAGACAATATGCCGATATCTGCTATTAACCTCTCAGATTATCGCAGGCAGGTAGGCTTTGTGCCCCAGGAAGTTTTTTTATTTTCTGAAAACATCGCTAATAATATTGCTTTTGGCTCGGCCACAGCCAATGATGCTACTATTGAAAAGGCGGCCAAAGATGCGGCAGTCTATAAAAATATCATGGAATTTAAAGAAGGCTTTAATACGATGATAGGCGAAAGGGGCGTAACGCTTTCCGGGGGGCAAAAGCAGCGGATATCTATTGCACGGGCAGTAGCTAAAGACCCTAAAATTTTGATTTTCGACGATTGCTTATCCGCGGTTGATACAGCAACCGAAGAAGAAATCTTGCGAAATCTTGGCAGCAATATGCAAGGGAAAACAAGCCTTATAATTGCTCACAGAGTATCAACAATTAAAAATGCCGATAAAATAATTGTATTGAGCGAAGGAGAAATCGTAGAACAGGGAACTCACCATGAGCTAATGATGGCAAGGGGGAATTACTTCGAACTGTATGAAAAGCAATTGCTTGAAGAACAACAAATTAGCGCTTAAATATTGTTAAGCGTGGAAAATTTGTGTTTTGAAGTTTAAAAATTAATCTATTATATTTACCGCAACCTAAACTTATTAACCATACAATGGGAGATTTTGACAACAGAGAAAGAGAAGAAGTTTATTCTAAAAAAGTACGGGCTGGCAAGCGCACGTATTTCTTCGATGTGAAAGCTACGCGTTCTAATGATTATTATGTTACCATTACAGAAAGCAAAAAACGCCTGGAGGACGGAGTTTTTGTTAAGCACAAAATATTTTTGTACAAAGAAGATTTTGAGAAGTTTGCCGAAGGTTTTAAAGATACAGTAGACTATATCAAAGCCAATCAGGAAGTTGTTGAAAAACGCTACGAATTTAGCGACAGCCCCGCAGAAACTGTAAAAGCGGTAGAAGACGATTTTTCATTTGATATTTAAGAATAGCTAAACACATTATTGTAAAGCCATTCCGCTATACGGGGTGGCTTTTTTATTATGCCGCTTTTGGCGGGATGTGCGAGGAGCATAAGAATCAAAAGGCTTCGACAAGCTCAGCCTGACGACGTGACTTTGATACCTATCCTGCCTTCCCGAGAACGGGACATTCAAGGGCTTCAAGCCCCTCGGCATGACCAATAGCGTAAATAAATCAGCTGCCCATTTCCCGCCCTAAATATTATCTTTGCCGAAAATTGAACTAAGTCATAAGTCATAAGTCATAAGTCATAAGTCTTTATTCTTTATGTCATTGTTCATTTGATTCTTATTCTTATTGTCTTTTGTCTTGATACTTTATACCAGATACTTCAACAAATTATGGGATTACAGTGTGGAATAGTTGGCTTGCCCAACGTAGGGAAATCAACACTTTTTAATTGTTTATCAAATGCCAAGGCACAGGCGGCAAACTTTCCGTTCTGTACCATTGAACCAAATATTGGTGTGATCACCGTTCCGGATGCACGGCTTACAAAGCTTG
>JAYVNR010000218.1:0-3747 GCA_043758305.1 Pedobacter sp.
TTGCCTCCTGTGCCCGGAAAGCCCAATAGTTTTTACGCCTCGGATTTTGACATTTTGTTTGATTCCCCAATTGAGATTGGCAATCAGGATGTATTTGAATTTGATGCACAAGGCGTTAGGTATGAAGTTGCAATGTATGGTGGTGGAAAGTATGATAAAGAGCGCTTAAAAAAGGATATGCCAAAAATTATTGAAAAAGAAACTGCGGTTTTTGGCGAAAACCCCAATAAGCATTATGTATTTATTGTGCATAATTACACCGTAGGGACTGGCGGGCTTGAACATCTAAATTCTACAGTGCTGAGCGTTGCAAGGAATAGCTGGGATACTGAAGCTGGTTATTTAGGTTTCTTGCGCCTGGTTGCTCACGAGCATTTTCATTTATGGAATGTGAAGCGTTTACGCCCCATCGCTTTAGGCCCTTTTGATTATGAACGGGAGAACTACACCACTAACCTCTGGATTGCCGAAGGCTTTACTAATTATTATCAAACCATAATCCTTGCCAGAGCCGGATTTAATACGCCCGAAAGATATGTTGATGCGCTAATGGTCGATATGGCAGCAGTTGATAATCAGCCGGGGAGCAAAGTGCAATCGGCAAGCGAGGGCAGTTTTGATGCCTGGATCAAATATTATCGCCCAAACGAGAATACGAAGAACACAACAATCTCTTATTACACAAAAGGGCAGCTTATCGCGATGGTGATGGATCTGGAAATAATCCAGGCCACAAAAGGGGAGAAGCATTTAGACGATGTAATGAAGGCGATGTACGATGAATATTATAAAAAGCAGAAACGTGGCTATACCGATGCGGAGTTTAAAGCCATGCTTGAAAAAATATCGGGCAGATCATTCGATCAAATCTATGTGGATTATGTTAACGGCACTAAAACTATAGATTACAACAAATATTTCAGCTATGCCGGGCTTAGCGTTATAAACGATAATGCCGATAAAAGCGAGCCCTATTTAGGTATTGCAACAGATGAAAAAAACGGAAAAGTTGTTGTAAGCAACGTATCGAGAGGCAGTGCAGCTTATTTTGACGGCATAAACTTTAACGATGAAATTATTTCTGTAAATAATTCCCGCATAACAGCTTATGAAGATGGAACAGCACGAGCAGGCGAGTTTGAGCGTGCATTGCTAAATAAAAAAGTTGGTAATACGCTCGCTTTTTTAATTTCACGCGATGGTATAGTACAAACCATCAACGTAACGCTAAGAGCAAATCCGAATGTAAAATACAGAGCAGTTGTAGATAGTGCGCCTACGCCGGAGGAGCTTGTGGTGAGGAAAAAATGGCTGTCTTTATAAAATCAAAACGTCATAGCCACTGACATATCACAGATTAGTTGAATTCAGATATCAACTTCAGTAGCTTGTAGTTTTTAAAAAGTAAACCGGATAGCCAAGCCTACATCGTCTGTTAAAATATCAGTACCAGGAGTTAGTTCAAAACGCGGGCGCCAGTCTAGCGCCAGGTTTAGCGGTGCGCCGGTAAGCTTATAATCTAAACCCAGCACCCCGTCTACGCTTAAAAAAAGTTGCCCGTTATCTTTTTTATAACGCCATGAGCCTAAAGTACCGCCTGCTCCGTAATACCATTTTAAGCCAGGAGCACCGCCAATTGAGTTATGCACTTCATACAATCCCGTAAAGAAAATTCGCTTATAATCATTTTTGTCCCGTACAGATAAGTTAAGGTCAACTGCGTTATTGGCAGATAAAAAAGTTTTAAAATTCACTCCGGTATATGATCCAACCCTGACGCCTATAGCACTGTTATAATTTTGAGCATCTGCCCGGTTGCCAGCTAAAAATAACATTGCAACACTAAAGCCTATTGTAAATATTCTTTTCATTTTAGTTGATTTTTGCTTTTATATTCCTGCCAAATAATTAGCCCGAATTGGCATTTGTTCAATTATATTCCGTTAATTAGTTTAGGATTTTCGCCTGATTAAATCCTGCTGACCATTTTTTCTATAACATGAATTTAACCCGAGTGTTTGACCTTTTGGCGTATTCTGCTGCAAAATACGATAGAAAAGACATTGTCGCAGGCAAAACAGATGGAAAATGGATAAAGTATTCTACTACAGAATATTTAGAGTCGGCAAACAATATTAGCAGAGGCTTGATCAGCCTTGGAATCGAAAAGGGAAACAAGGTGGCTATCATGTCGCCAAACCGCTCTGAATGGAATTTTTGTGATTTTGGCATTATGCAAACCGGCGCAGTACAGGTTCCCATGTACCCTACGCTTTCAGAACATGATATCAGCTTTATTCTTAAAGATGCCGAGATAAAAATAATTTTTGTATCAGGGCAAGAGTTAGCGGATAAAATTAGATCATGCAGTACAGATACATCAGTTAAAATATATTCTTTCGATAAGTGTGAAGGCATCCCTCATTGGCTGGAAGTTTTAGAATTGGGCAAACAAAATATGGGCATAGATTTAACTTCATATCAAGCAAATGTGCAGCCAGACGATATTTTGACACTTATTTATACTTCCGGCACAACCGGTACCCCAAAAGGAGTGATGCTCACACATGATAATTTGCTCAGCAACGTTAAGTCATCTTCAGTCCTTTATCCCTCAACCTATACAAAAGCGCTTAGTTTTTTGCCACTGTCGCACATTTTTGAGCGCATGGTTATTTATATGTATTTGTACCTGGGCATTTCTGTTTACTATGCGCAAAGCATGGATACTATTGTTGCCGATCTGAATGATATTAAACCTGATGGCTTTACCACTGTGCCACGCCTGTTAGAAAAGGTGTACGACCGTATTGTGGCAAAGGGCACAGAATTGAAAGGGGCTAAGCGGAACCTGTTTTTCTGGGCTTTAAATCTTGGCCTGCGCTATGAATTGAATGGCAAAAATGGCTATTGGTACGAGCTTCAGCTAGCTATTGCCAATAAGCTGGTATTTAAAAAATGGCGTGATGCTTTGGGAGGGAATATCCATGCAATTGTATCTGGTGGTGCGGCATTGCAGCCGAGGCTTGCAAGAGTTTTTTGGGCAGCCGGAATACCGGTTCTTGAAGGATATGGACTCACCGAAACCTCGCCGGTTATAACTGTAAATGGGTTGCAAAAAGGTCAAATGGCATTCTCTACGGTAGGCAAGCCTATAACTGGCGTATCTGTTAAAATTGCAGAAGATGGGGAAATAATGTGCAAAGGGCCCAATGTGATGAAAGGATATTATAATCGTCCTGATCTCTCGGCAGAGGTTATTGACAAAGATGGATATTTCCATACGGGAGATATTGGCAATATAAATGCTGATGGTTTTCTATGCATAACCGATCGGAAAAAAGAGATTTTTAAAACAGCAGGTGGGAAATACGTTGCACCGCAAGTGCTTGAGAATAAGCTCAAAGAATCGCTTTTGATAGAGCAGGTAATGGTAATAGGAGAGAACCGGAAATTTCCTGCTGCTCTAATTGTTCCTGCAAAAGATGCGTTGAAAGAATGGTGCGAACGTAAAAATATTCTCTGGACCAATCTTGCTGAAATTATCAGGAACCAAGCGGTTTTAAATAAGTATCAGGGAGAAATAGACCGATACAACCAGGACTTTGGCCATTGGGAGCAGGTGAAAAAATTCGAGTTGCTTCCGGTAGAATGGAGCATTGACAACGGAGAAATGACCCCCAAATTAAGCCTCAGGAGAAAAGTCATCCTCGAAAAAAACAGTGCTCTGATAGAGAACATTTACAA
>JAYVNR010000219.1:0-11495 GCA_043758305.1 Pedobacter sp.
GAGTTTGGCATCGCCTTCGATATTTATCATCGTACATCTTCTAAAATACATCATGATCTTTCTCAGGAGTTTTTTTTAAACCTGTACAACAAAGGGGAATTTATCGAGAAATACTCAGATCAGTATTATGACGAGGATTATGACCAGTTCTTGGCGGACAGATATATTATTGGCACATGCCCTAATTGTGGCAATGGAAGTGCCTATGGCGATCAGTGCGAAAAATGCGGAACCTCCCTTAGCCCTACCGATCTGATAAATCCCAAATCAACGCTGAGTGGAAAAGCTCCCGTGCTGCGTCCTACCATGCACTGGTACCTTCCTCTAGATAAGTATCAGCCTTGGCTTGAAAAATGGCTATTAGAAGGCAAAAAAGACATCTGGAAACCAAATGTGTATGGGCAATGCAGCTCTTGGCTTAAAGCGGGTTTGCAGCCACGCTCCATGACGCGGGACCTTGATTGGGGGATTGATGTTCCGTTAAAAGAAGCTAAAGGCAAAAAGCTGTACGTATGGCTTGATGCCCCTATCGGATATATTTCTGCTACAAAACAATGGGCTTTAGACACCGGGAAAGACTGGGAAAAGTATTGGAAACAGCAACCGGATAAAAGTGATAATGCTTGTCTGATACACTTTATAGGCAAGGATAACATTGTATTTCACTGTATAACATTCCCCTCCATTTTGCACGCTCATGGCGATTATATCTTGCCCGAGAATGTGCCCGCTAACGAGTTTTTAAACCTGGAAGGCGATAAGCTTTCTACATCACGCAACCACGCAGTTTGGCTTCATGAATATTTGCAAGAGTTTCCTGGCAAGCAGGATGAATTGCGCTATGTGCTCACATCCATTCTTCCAGAAACATCTGATAGTGAGTTTACATGGAAAGATTATCAGGCGAGGGTGAATAATGAATTGGTAGCTATTCTGGGAAATTTTGTGAACCGGGTGATGATACTGATGCATAAATACTTTGATGGGAAGGTTGAAGGAGAGCATAATGAGATTACCGATAATTTTCTAAATAATGAAATTGGCAAAGGTTATGATCTTCTAGAAGAAAGCATTATTGCTTTTAAATTTAGGCAGGGACTTTCTGCAGTAATGGATGTTGCCCGGCTGGGGAACAAATATTTAACAGAAAATGAACCCTGGAAACTCATCAAAACGGATGAAGCAAAAACTCGTGAAATCCTCCAAAACTGCCTTCATGTAATTGCTCACTTAGCAACATTGATGCAGCTGTTCTTGCCAACATCGGCAAAGAAAATATTCAATATGCTCAACTTAGAACGTGATGTGATTTATTATGATGAGCCCATCAATTTCCCCGACGGGCATCAGCTAGCACAGCCAGAACTCTTGTACGAAAAAGTAGAGGATGCGCCAATAGAACAGCAAATAGCTAAATTAAATATGGCTGCAGAAGCTAATAAAATCGATGTGCCAGCTTTGCCATCAAAGCCCAACATTAATTACGACCAGTTTTCTGTAATGGATATACGTACAGGTACAATTTTAGAAGCCCATAAAGTGGCTAAAACCAATAAGCTGCTAAAGCTTAAAATAGATACAGGGATTGATAAGCGCACGGTAGTTTCAGGCATAGCTGAATTTTTTGAGCCACAAGATATTATCGGAAAACAGGTTTCTATCCTGGTTAATTTAGAGCCCAGAGAAATAAAAGGAATAGTTTCGCAGGGAATGATTTTAATGGCTGAAAATTCTGATGGAAAACTTGAGTTCGTGCTCCCGGCCGGTACAATGCAAAACGGTGCAGTGATCAGGTAGCTTTAATTGCACATTCGTTTTTCAGATGCCGTACAAATTCCGCACATTTGCAATTAGTCGGTCCCGTAGTTCAACGGATAGAATAGGAGTTTCCTAAACTCTAGATATGAGTTCGATTCTCGTCGGGACCACATTTTTTTACCGAAATCCGCGAAATTTCATCGATTTTCGCGGATTTTCTTTTTGCCCCATACAAGATTCCATACATCTTCATTTTCTTGTTGAGCTATAAGGGCTAATAGGCATTAAATAGAAATTTTAGTTTAAAAAAAAGAAATAGGCGGAAATTTGAGAATTTCTTCCGGAAAACTTCATACTTGCCAGCTTAACAATGAAGAGCTCCACCAAATTGCGCTATATCGTCGCAATTAATTTTTATAACGTTAAATCCTTCAGCAACATAAAGTGGTTCACAACCCAACCGGGATATCTAATGAGGAACTTAGGAAAAAAACGGCAATTCTAAGAGAGGCGAAAAGTTACTACTAATACCTAAAATTAAAATTTTTGGAAAAAATATAAATTATCACGATTACGCACTTCGCTACAATTAGCCTCCAATGAACTAGGCTTCGCTGACAGACGAGAATAGCCAGAATCAAAATATTTAAACTTTACCTCTGTTGTCTCGCCAGGTGCTAATTCAGTAATCCGACACATATATAGGGTATTGTCATACGTGACATCCAAGTTTAAGTATCTCAACAACTGTTCTTCATTGCTAGTTACCACAAAACTCGAGTCTGTCTGGATAACCGCTATTTTTAGTGTGTTCTCTTTTGGAATTTCCTTTTCAAAGGCAAAATGATAAACAATCACGCAACCAGCAAATGACCACCAAAAGACACGTGGAGTGAATTTGCTTTTTTTATTAGTTTGTGGTTTCTTTACCCGGTTAGTTGCCATGATCGTTTGTTAAGTAGATTGTCGCATACTGAACACAAGAATACGAAAATCTCTTTACCATGTCCACCACGATTTAGTTTTCCGTGTTCGATGGAACTAGAAGGGTAAATGACGAATATTTTATCGAAACATACGGTGCAATCATTACCCAACTGTCTAGTCAATAATATTGAAAAAGGGATGAGAGTGATTAAACAAATTAGCCCACGTTTTTAAACGCCATCAGCATAGCATCAGCTTTTGCTATTATAGTGTGCGAAAGAGGATATTGATTTGTGGTTGCTAATAGACCTAATTATAGACATATCTATACACTGCAATCCCACTTAGCTAGTGCCATAAAAATATTCCGTGCCAAAGCTATCAGGGGCAAAATACTGCAAATACAATATGCAAAATAATAGTGAAATGAAGAACACAATTCCAAGTAACTTAGAGAACCAATGCTGTTCTCTTTCATGTTTATCTATCGTTAAAAGAGCACCTACGTTTACCATGGGCACATATACGTGAAGGCCTCATTGAAAGTTTCACATTTGTTTCATCGTTAATCTCTCTACACGGTAGTGTGAAAATCGTTGCCTGTTGATCAAACACGTTATGGGGCTTGGGCAACAGCTTTCTTTTTAACATATTTATCAAGGCTGTACATCAGCACCAGCGCTATGAGCATACTGGCTATCACTATCAAGCCTAAAGTTGGGTAGTGCTCAAGCTTGCCGCTAGCAGATTGGGTTATAATAACTCCTGCCAAAGCTGCGGCAGCTCCACCAGAAACCTGTTGTACCGATGAGCTTATGCTCATGAATGCGCCCCTATCCTGAGGCTCGGGTATTGCGCTTATAAGCGCTGATGAAGATATCATACGGGAGCTGATGCCCATAATAAGTATCACATTTAAAAGCACGCACTGCCAAAAAGGTGTTATTCCTAAATTAGTATATATGGCTACAATAACGATGCTGATAAGCGTACCTATTGCAAACAGGCGATATTTGCCAATCCTATCGCTCAACATACCGGTAATGGGACCTGTTACAAAAGCAAAAATCCCTGTAATTACGTATAAAGTAGGCAATTGGCTGATTTTTATGCCCAAGTTTTGATTGCTGTATGCGCTTCCAAATGGCATTAGCATAAACCCACCTGTAGATAGTAAAGTTGTTGCTAAAAAGGCTCTTAAATACCTTGCTTTCGAAAGTGTTTTAACGAGGTGTTGAAAGGGATTCCGCTCCGACTTTATTGCCAAATGAGCATTAACTGGCTTCATATAGATTACAATAACAATCCCGATAATTGTGCCCACACCGGCAATCATCCAAAATGGCGAGTGCCAGCCATAGCGGATGGCGAGTTCAAGCCCGATTGGTATGCCAAGCACCTGGCTTGCGCCAAAAGCCATTTGCACAAATCCCATAACCCTGCCCCTTATTTCTAAAGCAAACAAATCTGTAACGATAGCAAAAGTTATAGAGCTTACTACTCCGCCAAAAATGCCAGTTACAATACGGGCTAACAACAGCAAATTATAAGTTGGAGCGTTGGCGCAAAACAATGTGCCCAGCATAAAACCGCAATAAAAAAACAGCAATAATTTTTTACGGTCAAATTTATCGGCAAAGCCTGCGGCAAGCAAGCCCGATGCTCCTGCACTAAAGGCATAGGCTGAAACTACCAGGCCGAATTGGGATGTTTGGATGTTGAGCTCCTTCAATAATATTGCCCCTAATGGAGATAATACCATGAAATCTAAAACAATGGTGAACTGCAGGATGGCCAGGATTGTAACTATAAAAATCTGGTACGATGTAAAGGCAATACGCTCAGGTTTAGTTTTTTCCATAATTTTTGATGGTTTAGAAATGCTTTTTGTGTTCCAAATGTTTTTTTATGCTTAGGCCAAGCACATAAGCCATTTCCACAGCTACGGCGTTGCCGATCATTTTATAACCTGCGGTGATGCTTTTGTAATGGAATATAAAATCGTCGGGAAAGGTTTGGATACGGGCACATTCGCGTACGCTTAAGCGCCTGTATAGATTTTCGCTTCCGGGCACAAATTTACGCTTGTCTTGCTCAATGAACAACATTTTTGGAGCTTGTGGATGCAGAGGCGCATGCCTGGCTCCTGCCTGTATAGTAAATGATTGTTCGTTCCAGCCCCGCACACGGTTCCGCGACATGAAAATTGAAGAAAAGCCTCCGGTCATGTATTCATGGTTTGGAATGATGCACTTTTCTGCATTGGTTTGGCTGTGCTTTGCCGAAAGGGCTGTTTGATCCAGCAGGTCGCTAATGGCATCCGTTAAGGTGCGTTTTACGGCATGTGGGTCAGGGAATTGAAAATCAATCCCAAGATCTTTCCTGAACCCGATAAAAAAAACTCGTTTCCTATCTTGCGGAACGCCGTAATCGGAAGCGTTCAACAGCTTAAATGAAAGCTCGTAGCCAGCTTCACGGAACATTGATTTAATATTTTCAAGCGCTGCGCTGTGCCTGGGCAGGAGCATTCCAGCTACGTTTTCTGCAAGGAAGAAGTATGGTTTTTTTGCTTCAAGTATTCGGATGAAATCGTAAAAAAGCTGGCCGCGTTTATCGTGGATGCCTTTAAGTGCCCCGGCAGCGCTCCAGCTTTGGCAAGGTGGCCCGCCAATAATGCCGTCGCAGTCCGGGACTTCTTCAGACTTAATTTCGGTGATGGAACGGCGATCCAGGTGCGTGTGCGGATGGTTTTTCTCAAATGTTTCCCAAATCTGCTTATCATACTCATTTGCCCAAATGGTACGGAAGCCAGCTTTAGCAAAACCCAGATCTAAGCCACCGGCACCGGCAAAAAAGGAAATGATATCCATATTTCGTATTTTTCAAAAATAGAAAAAAGGATTGCAACGGCCAATTCTATAAGTGTATACGATTATGCCTTTTGAAGCTTATTTTGATTCGCCCGAAAATTATAAGAACAAGTATAACTTTTTCGCCGAAGGTTCAAGCCCGCTTCTGCTCAGCAAGCTGGTTGAGCTGCTTGAACGTGAACAGAACAAGCTAAAAGAAGTGTCTATCGGGCTTTATCTTTTCAACAACAAAATACTTTATCAAACACTGCTGGGCCTTGCCAATGCTGGCGTTAAAATCAGTGTTGTCACCATCCCGCCCGAGGGCTACGATGATACAAACCCAAAGTTTATCACCGATCGGTTGACTGGAGCCGAGCTAAATTATGCTACGAAATACCAGCTGGCACGAGAGATTTTTGCCGATTGCTATCGTAATCCTCATCCTAATTTAAACCTGTATTTCTTTCCGCATCAATACATCCGGTCGGCAAGAGCGAAAGCTTTTTCGAGGGGCGATTTGCCTTATTCGCTGCACCTGAAATCAATATTGCTCATTCGGAAAGATGGGTCTGGTGTTGTAGGGATTTCATCTTCTAATTTTGCTGTACGTGATCTGATTAAAGAAGAATTGCTGGTTTTTGTAAAGGATGAGCCAGAATATGTCAAATCCTCCAATGTTTTTTTTAATAATCTTATTTCCAATTCGATCAATATCCGCAACTACAATTTCAAACATGATTATTGTGATTTTCATACTCCGGCAAAACCAGTTTCAGAAAATAGCCTGAACGGTTTCATAGCACCTTTTTATCAAGATTCGCCTTTCGCGATGGAGGAGATTATTGCCGAAAAAATACGCTCAGCCAAATCAAGGATCTACATTTGCGGACAGCACGTGTGCCCGGTTTCTTACCAGTTCAATGGCAGTTTTCACTCGGCATATACAGATGAAATGATTTCGAAGCCGGGCTTGCTCCCGGTAATCCTTGAACGGGCCGGAGCAGGAGTGGATGTGCTTTTCATTTCGCAAACTTTTGCCTCAACTAATCCCGCACAAAGCGACCGGGTCCCGGCTAATAAAAAAGCTTTTCTTGAATTTTTTATACTCATCAGCGAAGTTCCGAACATTAGATACTACGTGAACGAGAATATGCACGCTAAATTTATTTTAATTGACGATGAGGTAATTATTACGACTTTTAATTATACGCCAACGCAGTTTATTTACCTGGATAAAGTTATGATTGAGAAGTTTGAAGGGAATCCGGGAAAAAGCTATAAAGGAGTTTACAGTGAGGTGGGACAGTTTATGGTGATTAACGATATATCTTTTGTTAGTGCATTTTCTGAGTACGTCCAAAGGGTCATTGCTTCAAAAAATTCCGTGAAGAAGCTTTAATAATTACCATTCACAAGTTGTAAAGGAGGTGTTACTTCTTTCGCTTGCATCTTTTTTTACGCAAAGGCCCAAAGAAGCGGCGGTGCAAAGTTTATTAAGAAAATTTTATTAAACTAATGGTCATTTAACGGCAATCCCAACCGCTGATATTCTTTCCAATTCAGATATTCATCGCCCTTGCGGTGTTCTTCCATCGTAATACAATCCTCTACCGGGCACACCAATTTGCAAAGATTGCAGCCTACGCATTCTTCTTCTTTTATCGAATAGGTATTGTAAGGTTTGCCGTAAGCAAGGTTGATTGCCTGGTGGGCGGTGTCTTCGCAAGCGATATAGCATAAACCGCAATGGATACATTTATCCTGATTGATATTAGCGACGATATGGTAGTTCATATCCAAATCTTCCCAATTGGAAAGCGTAGGAACAGATTTGCCGATGAAATCATCCAGCGTTACGAAGCCTTTTTCGTCCATCCAGTTGTTGAGGCCTTCGGACAAATCTTCGATGATACGGAAGCCATGCTTCATCGCAGCAGTGCAAATTTGCACATTGGATGCGCCAAGGAGCATAAATTCAACCGCATCTTTCCAGGTGCTGATGCCGCCAATTCCCGATACGGGAATATGCTTTGTAATATTATCTTGAAAAAGTGTTGCCAACATTTTTAAAGCAATGGGCTTCACCGCCGGGCCGCAATATCCTCCGAAGGCAGATTTGCCAGCCACGTTAGGGTTAGGCACAAAAGTATCCAGGTCTATTCCAGTTACAGATTGAATGGTATTGATCAATGATAGCGCATTGGTGCCAGCCTCCACCGAGGCCTTTCCGGTAGGCACTACCGAATGGACATTGGGCGTAAGCTTAGTAATAACTGGGATAGTAGCTTTTTCCATCACCCACTCCACAACCATTCTGGCAATTTCGGGGTCCTGGCCAACGGCAGCGCCCATGCCGCGTTCCGTCATGCCGTGCGGGCAGCCAAAGTTGAGCTCCAGGCCGTGTGCTCCGGTATCTTCTACCTGTTTGATGAGTTCGTGCCAGCTTTCGCGGGAGTTATCTGCCATGAGCGAAACTATCATCGCCCGGTCGGGGAATTCTTTTAAAACCTCGCGGATTTCACGGAGGTTGATATCCAGCGGCCGGTCTGAGATTAGCTCGATATTATTAAAGCCCATGATCCTACTGCCGTGATAATCTACAGCGGAGTAGCGTGAAGACACATTTTTCACCTGTGTGCCCAATGTTTTCCAAACCACACCGCCCCAGCCAGCTTCGAAAGCACGCAGCACATTCAGCTTTTTATCTGTAGGAGGTGCGCTTGCCAGCCAATATGGGTTGGGAGATTTTATGCCGAGAAAGTTTGAGGAGATGTTTGCCATTGATTTTTTTCTTTTCACGCAGGGGTTAAATTTTCACGCAAAGACGCAAAGGAGCGGAGGCGCAGTTCTGCTCTGCATCTTTGCCCGCGGTCTCTATAAGTGCCTTTTAAACCACTTGCTTTATAATTTTCCGCAATTCTATGTATCCCATTTTTAATTAATGCTTCGTTAAAGCAATTCACACAAACGCAAAGGAGAGGAGGCGCAGTTCTGCTCTGCGTCTCTGCCCCTCCGCGTCTTTGCGTGCCCTTTTAACGCTTGAACGTTGCTCATAATTTATTTGCTATTCTATGTATTCCATCCTTGATCAAAGCTTCGTTGAAATTTATTAGCAAGCCTAATCTCAAGTCAGTCAACTTCAAATACGTTTGAACTTGCTTGTAATGTACCGGAGCTAAGCTCTCCACGGATTTTAACTCTATTATTACTTTATTATCAATAATAAAATCAGCTTTAAATGCTGTTTCTAATTTTATTTCCTCATGAATTAGCGGGATGGATTGTTGTCTTTGAAAGGCGATATTATTCTTTTTCCATTCATAAGAGAAAATTTCTTCATACACACTTTCGAACAATCCCGGACCGTATTGAACATGAATTCTAAAACATAAATCTACAATCAACTTGGCAAGTTCGTTTTCCGTCATACTTTTTCTTTCATAATTAGGTTAAGTATTCCCTTCGCAGCATCCTTGCCTGCCTGTACCGCATCCACTACTTCTCTGCCCCCGTTCACGCAATCGCCACCTGCAAAAACCTTTGCCCAATTGGTAATGCCATTTTCATCAATAGAGATTTTGCCGTTTTTGCTGTCAAGTTCATGGTACTTCACCAGATCTGTAAAAGGCAATTGTCCGGTTGCTTTGATGATCATATCGACTTCAAGCGTAAAGGTTTTTCCAGTTGGTTCAGGGGAGCGGCGGCCACTTGCGTCGGGCGAGCCAAGCTCCATGATATCGCAAACCAAAGCGCTTACTTTACCGCTTTTGCCGAGTATTTTTTTTGGTGCGGCAAGCCAGATAATATTGCAGCCATCTAATTTGGCAATATTCAGTTCTTCTTCTGTGCAGGGCATTTCATCCTGTGTGCGCCTATAAACAAGCGTTACTTCTTTTGCCCCAAGGCGTTTTGCCTGTGTGGCAGCATCAATCGCCGTCATTCCCATGCCAATAACGGCAACTTTATCACCTACTGAGATGTTGTTGTATTCGCTGGTGCGGAGGTTGTAGATGAACGAAATAGCATCTTCTACACCTTCTAGTTTTTCTCCCTTTATTTCAAGCTTGCGGGTAAGCCCAACGCCGATCGCTAAAAAAACAGCATCATATTGGTTTTGCAATTCAACCAGCGAAATATCTTTGCCGAGTTCTTTCCCATACAAAATCTCAATCCCTCCAAGGGATGTAATATAATCCACCTCATCTTCACAAAACTGTGGGGTAACTTTGTATGCGGCAATGCCATAGGTCATCAAGCCGCCGCCTTTTTGTTCTTTTTCGTAAATGGTAACGTCAATGCCTTCGCGGGAAAGCACATGAGCGCAAGATAATCCGGCGGGACCGGCTCCTATAACTGCCACTTTCTTGCCTGTAAAAGGCTTACGGGCAAAGAGCTGCCACTTTTGTTCGATAGCTTTTTCTGTGGAATAACGCTGTAGACGTGCAATCTCGATGGGTTTTTCTTCTAGCAAATTATACACGCATGCACCTTCGCACAACTTTTCTACCGGACAAACCTTACTGCATCCCCCACCCATAATGTTAGCAGAAAATATAGTATGCGCTGAGCCTTTGATATTATCGGTGGTGATCTGTTTGATAAACTTAGGCACATCTATGCTGGTAGGGCACGATTTCATGCAAGGCGCATCGTAACAAAACAAACAGCGGTTGGCTTCTACTAATGCCCCATCAATGCCATCGAACGGCGGATGTATATCGGCGAAATTTTTTTGATATTCTGCTATGCTGAGCCTGTTGTCGGTAATTGGCATCTATAAGCTATTAAAGTTCTACAATAGGTCCATAGGTTTCCGGGCGCCTGTCGCGGAAGAACTGCCAGGTGCTGCGCACTTCATCGATCATATCCAGATCAAAATCGGCTACCAAAAGCTCGTCGTCATACTCCGAAGCCTGAGAAAATATTTGCCCCCTTGGATCCACAAAATACGAGGTACCGTAGAAACGCCCCAGGTTCCAGGGTTTCTCTTCGCCTACGCGATTGATGCAGCCCATAAAATAGCCGTTGGCTGCGGCATGGGCTGGCTGCTCTAGTTTCCATAAATATTGTGATAGCCCGGCTACAGTCGCTGATGGATTATACACAATCTCTGCACCATTGAGCCCAAGGCAACGTGCGCCATCGGGAAAATGCCTGTCGTAACAGATGTAAACCCCAATTTTAGCATATTTGGTTTGAAAAACCGGGTAGCCCAGATTGCCGGGTTTGAAGAAAAATTTCTCCCAAAATCCGGTTGTGTGCGGGATGTGGTTTTTGCGATATTTTCCCAGATAAGTTCCGTCTGCATCAATTACGGCTGCCGTGTTATACAAAACGCCCGCTTGCTCTCTTTCGTAAACCGGTACGATAATGACCATGTTGTACTTTTTGGCATACTCAGCCATGAGGTTAGTGGTAGGGCCCGGCACCGACTCTGCGGAAGCGTACCAGTTTTTATCCTGCCCGGGGCAGAAATACGGCGTATTGAAAATCTCTTGCAAGCACAAAATCTGCACGCCCTGCTGGCCAGCTTGGTCTATAAGTGGCAAATGCTTTTCGAGCATCGCTTGTTTTATTTCGTCTATCGTTCCTTCGCCTTCAGTTTTAGCGAGGCTCATCTGTATCAATCCGGATTTGATTTTTCTTGGCATGTGATTTTTCTTTATGTTTTTAGTCAGCCTGAGGTTCTCGAAGGCTTCTGATTAATGGAACTATGCTTCGAGAGCCTCAGCATGACCACCGATTAAATATTAAATGATTCCACTTACTTTATTTCTCTTTATAAATTTCCCGTTTCCCTTTTCAGCGAAGCAAGTATTGTTATCTATCACTTTCTTGCCCCTCAACAATACTGTTTTCACCTTACCAGTCAATTCCCAGCCTTCGTATCCGGAATAATCAACGTTCATGTGATGCGTAGCTGCCGAGAGCGTATGCTTTTCATTGGGGTCGAATATC
>JAYVNR010000220.1:0-3731 GCA_043758305.1 Pedobacter sp.
TCTTCTGTATTTTCATTTGTTTTCTCTACAGAAATGCTCAAGGCATTTTTGTCAAGGCTAATTTTAAAATCTTCTTTCTTTAAGCCCGGAACAGCCAATTCAATGTGATATTCATTATCGGTTTCAGCTATGTTCACCGCAGGGAGTTTAGCAACTGAACGATCTGTAAATGAATCATTAAAAACTGATTCAAAAACGTCAGATAACAATGGGTTTAAACCATTTCTTTTTGCCGGATTAGCGAATTTTACTAGTGTCATTTTTATGTCCTCCTAAAATAGTTTTTAACATTTCGCATTCAACTGGCATGCCAATGCAAACTGGTATGATTTATGGTATTTAACAAACGCCAATGTGGCATTAGACCTAAACCATGCAAGACGAAATGACACTCCTCCCTGATTTAACGGCATATAATTTCAGAACTATGATACCTGTTCGTTTTGCGGATATGGATTGTTATGGAAAAGTTTACGACTCTGTTTACCTTACTTATTTTGAAATTGCACGTTCAAAATATTTAAAAGAAGTGGTTAAATGGGATTGGGATAGCGTTGGTGTTATTATAGGCAAATCTGAGATAAACTACCTGAGGCCAATTCAAACAGGCGATGAATTGCATGCATATGTACGAGCTTCACGCACGGGCAACAGCAGTTTTGACCTTGATTATGTGCTTGCAGTAAAAACACCAGAAGGAGAGGTTGTATGCACAACCGGACGCACAGTTTGCATAACGTATAATTTTCAGGAAAAACATTCTGAACCCATACCAATATACCAACTCGAAAAAATGATGGGCTTTGAAATGTTGGGCAAATTAAGCGATGCTTCTGCAGCCTGATAATTAATATAACCTAAAATATTTTGCCAGGATTCAGTATTCCCTTCGGATCAAAAGCCTGCTTGATCCCTTTCATCAGATTGAGGTGAATCTCTGAATATTTCAGGTGCATAAATTCTTTTTGTACAAGCCCAATTCCATGCTCACCAGAAATGGTACCGCCTAATGAAACGGTAAGCTTAAATATTTCTTTTATCCCATCTTTAAGTTTGTTTGCCCAGTCGTCATCGCTCATGTTGCCTTTAATGATATTAACATGCAGGTTGCCATCGCCGGCATGGCCGTAACAAACTGACTCAAAACCAAACTTTGCACCAATATCTTTTATCCCCTTGATAAGCTGGGGCAATTCTGCCCGCGGAACCACCGTATCTTCTTCTTTATAAATTGAGTTTGATTTTACCGAGACCGGCATAGTACGGCGCATTTTCCAAATTGACTCTTTCTGTGCAGCCGTATCAGCAAATAGCACTTCAGCACATCCGTTAGCTTCCAGTACTCCGTTTATTTTTTCGCAATCGCCTAAAAGTACATCAATGTCTGTGCCGTCAACTTCTATCATTAAAAATGCCTCAATCCCCTCCTTTAGATCAAACTGAAGGTGGTCATGCTCTATCACCCATTCGAGGCCCCTCCTCTCCATAAATTCTAATGCTGATGGAATAACTCCGGCCCGAAAAATTGCCGAAACTGCTGCGCATGCCTCTTCATTGGTTGAAAATGAAGCAAGCATAAGCACATCCTGAGTTGGGCGAGGGATAAGCTTGACCACAATTTTAGTAACTATCCCCAGCGTCCCTTCAGAGCCTATTATCAACTGTGTAAGATTATAGCCCGAGGCATATTTTAGCGTATTTGCACCTGTCCATATAATTTCGCCGCTGGCTAGCACAATTTCCAGGTTTAAAACATATTCGCGTATAGTCCCATATTTCACTACCCGTGGCCCGCCCGAACCATGCGCCACATTGCCGCCAATAAAACAGCTTCCTTTGCTTGATGGGTCTATGGGGTAAAGCAGATTTTTTTCCGCAATGGCATCCATAAATACTTCGGTAATAACTCCAGGTTCTACAGTTGCCTGCAAATTGCGCTCATCAATTTCAATAATCTTGTTGAACTTTTCCATAGAGATTAACAAGCCGCCATATACGGGAAGGGCTGCTCCGCTCAGCCCTGTGCCCCCGCCCCTGGGCGTAACAGGAATTGTATGCTCATTGCATAGCTTTAACAATGCTGATATCTGCCCAGCATCAGATGGCTTAACCACAACATCCGGAAGGTAGTGGAGGTCTTCGGTCTCATCGTGCGTGTATTTATCAAATCCCTCATCTTTTAGGATAAGGAAATCCTGGCCTACAATAGCTTTTATTTGGGTTAGAACTACCTCAGAAATATGGTTAAAACCAGCCATTATGCAGTGTAGGTAAGTTCTACAAGAGAGTTTTTAACTTCCCCATTAAGAGCAGGGTGCATTTTATAAATATAAACGCGGATATTTTTCAGAAAGGCAAATTCCTGGCATATATCTTTTAAAATACCGTGAGCTACCGTTTCTATTAATTTACGGGGTTCTTTCATTTGCCTTTCGGCGATGGAAAATAGGCGCTCGTAATTAACAGTGGCAGAAATATCATCACCGCCATCATGGGCTACATCAAATTGCGTTTCTATATCCACAAAATATTCGTTGCCAATTAGCTGCTCTTCTGTATAATATCCGTGACAAGCAAAAAATCTCATGCCCTGCAAAGCCACTTTCTGGCAAATTGATCCCATCAGGCAAAAATGACCAAAATGTACCAGAGTTTAAAAGTGTGCAGCATTTATTTCTACTTTTGATATTCACTTCCAAACCCAGCTGTTATGCCAACAGAAAATGTTCACCGCTCGCAAAAAAAAGATCTATACGAATCGCCGGATTATTATCTGTTAGACGATCTTTTAAGCGATGAGCATAAACTTGTGCGCAGTACGGTGCGTGATTGGGTTAAGAAAGAAATAAGCCCCGTTATTGAAGATTTCGCCCAACGGGCAGAGTTTCCGAAACACCTGCTCCCCGGGCTGGCAGAAATCGGTGCTTTTGGCCCTACAATCCCCCCGGAATATGGTGGTGCAGGCCTGGATTATATTTCATACGGCATTATCATGCAGGAAATTGAGCGGGGCGATTCGGGCATCCGCTCTACCGCATCTGTTCAGGGCTCGTTGGTAATGTACCCAATATTTGCGTTTGGCTCCGAAGAACAAAAAAGAAAATACCTTCCTAAACTTGCTTCGGGACAGCTAATGGGATGCTTTGGCTTAACTGAACCAGATTTTGGATCCAACCCTGCCGGGATGGTTTCTAACTTTAAAGATAATGGGGATAGCGTTATCCTGAACGGAGCAAAAATCTGGATATCTAATTCGCCTTTTGCAGATATTGCTGTAGTGTGGGCAAAAAATGAAGATGGCATTGTGCATGGGCTTATTGTTGAACGTGGCATGGAAGGGTTTTCAACTCCCGAAACGCATAACAAATGGAGCCTTCGTGCTTCCGCTACCGGTGAACTGGTTTTTGATAATGTTAAAATACCTAAAGCAAATATCCTCCCCGGTGTAAAAGGGATGAAAGGTCCATTAAGCTGCCTAAACCAGGCACGATATGGCATTGCCTGGGGCGCTTTAGGCGCTGCAATGGACTGTTATGATACTGCTTTGCGCTATTCAAAAGAACGGGTGCAGTTTGGAAAGCCCATCGGTGGTTTCCAGTTGCAGCAGAAAAAACTGGCAGAAATGATCACCGAAATAACCAAAGGGCAATTGTTAGCTTGGCGTTTGGGCGTATTGAAAAATGAAAACCGGGCTTCGCCCGAACAGATTTCAATGGCTAAACGGAACAGTG
>JAYVNR010000221.1:0-3730 GCA_043758305.1 Pedobacter sp.
ACTTCATCTTTAAATCGTGCAGGCTCTTCAGCATAAACTGCCGACTCGTAAATATGAGTCTGTTCTTCAGTACAAACTATAAAGATATGCAGCCCTCTTATATGGCCACCTTCTCCGCCTTCTACCTTTTGCAATTCATCTTTAATAAAACGCAGAATGGCTTCACGCAATCCTTTTACATCTACCGGGCGGCTTTCCGCATCGCTTTTAAACAAATCAAACATTATATATTTAAATTAAATTCTGCCATAAAAGGTATTCAATAAACATTCCAAAAATCTTAAAGGTTAGTTCAAATTTACCGTATCGGGCAATTGTTGTTGCACTCTTTCCGCTTTCTGTACAGGATCTATTGAAGCCTTAACAGGGGCATCAACTATATTTTTTATATACCCTTTTTTCAGCAATAACGGAATAACATGCTGCCCGGCAAGCTTAACAGCATCGCTTGATCCTTTTGTAGATTCTACCCGCACACAAACAACTATATATCCAGTCCCATTAGCTTTTGGGGCAAAAAACACATACCAACCATCATTAATCCGCTCTTTTTTCCAAATCCTTTCCGGCGTACCAGTTTTGCCAGCCACCGAAACGCCCAATATTGGAACTTTTGGTGCACTTTGTTTTATCATATACCCTCTTATCAAATCAGCATACTGAGGGTCATTAGCTAACTTAATACTTTCGTTGCGGGGCATTTCAGAATCATTTATTTTTAGCACATATCGATTGGCGACCAGATTGCCGTGATTGGCTATACCTGCCGCCAACCTGGCTACAGCAGCAGGAGTTGCAATCAACTCGCCTTGTCCCCATGCCATCCCCGAAATACCTTTAGCCCTTGTGCGGCGTATATTATTAGGGTCATATGCCGGTTTGGTGTTAAATTCAGTGCTTCGCCATAAATCACGCCACTTATTTTCCTGAGCAGAGTTATTGCTTTCTTTCTGATAATAATACCCTCCAACGCCTCTCAAAAACATGCCCGTTTTCATGTAAAGTGTCGCCATATCTTCCTGCAAATGTTCCTGGTTGGCAAGTTTGATAAAATATACGTTATTTGATTTTTCAATAGCTCTCCCCATTGTAATTATTCCTGTTTCATCGGGTTCAAGCCCTTTGGTACGTATGCGCTCATATGAGCTTACGGGATATTTCAAATCCTGGGCTGCGATGCCAAGTTTGTTGAATGCCGAGAGCGAGGTGAGCACCTTTGCAGTAGAGCCTGGTTGGGTAGCATATGTAAATCCTAAATCGCTGGTTGTTGACCAGTAATCTAATTTGTTTTGCTCTGCATTGCTCATTGTAAGCATGTCCCAATTATTTATTTGTGGCAGCGGATACATTGCAGAGGCAAGCACATCTCCAGTTGTTGCCTCCATAACTACAACAGATACCCGATTATCTTTCAGGGAATCATCCAGTGCTATAGATTTCTGGATACTGGTTTGGAGGCCAGCATCCATAGTAAGTTTTACATCCCTGTTCCGCTTTTTAAATTCTTCAACCTCTTTGCTGTTTATTCCTGCCAGCAACAAGGGGGCTATTTCACTGTAATCGCGTTTTTTCACAGACATTTCCCTAACTCCGCGAGGAAGAAAACGGTCTTCGCGGAAGCGGGTTGCAGTAACATTAAATCCGGTAGTTTCTGTATGAAAGCCCCTAAGTTCAGCCGCATGCTCATATTCGGCAAAATAACCATTTGGGCTACCATTAAAAACTCCTGTATTGGCATCGCCAACCCAGAAAAACATTTGCTCGGCAAAAGGATAATAGCGGTCAAGACGCTTATGTTCAGCAGAATCCAAGTTATAATATTGCCCGGCTTCTCGCAATATCCCAGATTGCTTGCGTATCAATTCTGGCTGGCTGGTTGCAAGTATGCGCCCATCTCTATCGTAAAGCGAACCGGCCTGAAGCTTGTTCATTAATATTGCTATACGCGGATTATAACTGAACATCCGGGAGCCACCTTTATCGGCAACGAGTGCTGGCTGCACCACCCATTTTTTGTTATTGAACAAGTATTTAGATACGTTTACCGTTAGCAGTACCAACCCTAAAAAAGCTGCCGCCAATGCTGGCACCAAATTTTTATCCTGCTGTTTAGTTACGTATTGCATTTGTATTGGGGTTCCTTGTACGAGAGAGGATGACAACAAAAAACCTGCTGCAAGGAAATTGGCTACCATTGATGAGCCTCCATAGCTTTCAAATGGCAATGAAACGCCAGAAAGGGGAAGAGCTCCCGTTGAGCCCCCCGAAATCAGGAGGAATTGGACAAAAGTGCTTATGCCAATGCCTGTACAGAGATAAAATAAAAAGGGCGTTCCCGTTTGCCTCCCAATAATTATTGAGCGGTGGAGATAGAGCAGGAACAGAATAAAAATGCACACAATGCCTGTCCAGCCAAACTCTTCTCCCATAGAGGGCAAAATCATATCTGTGTGAGCTTCAGGGATGGTTTTTGCAAACCCTTCTCCTATGCCCTGGCCAGTAATGCCACCTGTAGACATGGCCCAAATACCGTTCGCAACCTGATCTCCACCAAAAACCTCGTTATTCCAGGCATCCTGCCAGATAGCTTTGCGGTCTACAAGGCGTTGTACAGGGCCCGGAAATGCTTTGTCTAAATAGGGGATTTGGTCTATTAACAAAAATCCGGCAATAACTGCCAAAGCCATAATTGTAGATTCGCTTAGCTTTTTGCGTACAAATAACATCATTAAAGCTACTATAGCTACAGTAACTCCGGTTGATAACCAAACATTTTTTAAGATCCAGTTAGCTAATACATATACTACAATTGATCCTATCATAAACATGAAATCGCCACGAGAAAACGAAAAGAGGACTATAAATGTGAAGCAGATAACCATTGCAGGACCCAAATCTCCTAATACTAAAAAGAAAAGTATTGCCATACCAATGGCTATTAATGCAAAAGAGAAAAATGACCAGCGCTTTCTATAGCTTGCATATTCGCTTATAAAACGCTCATTGCTTGCAAAAAATCCCGCAAGGAAAAGGGTGATGCAAAACTTTACAATCTCGCTGGGCTGGAAGCCAAACAGATTGACTTTAACTCCGCTTCCTTCGGGACCTGTGCCAAAAACAATAGTAAGCCCCAAAAGTATTAACGCAATTGCTGCCCACGGCCAGCCGTTTGCTGCTTTTCTGTTATTCTTAAAAATCATTAGGCGATACAAGCCTGAATCTGCAGTAAAGCGCCGAAGTTTTATAAATAAAAAGATACAAATGCCCAAAATTCCTATTCCATAATAAGCAAGGGTGTCTTTGGCTAGAAAACGGTCTCTTAGAGGATCCTGAAGGCTTAGCAAGGTCAAGAACGATAAACCCGTAAGAATCATTATTATGGGCAGGATCAACTGGTCTGCTTGTTTAAATTTTATGGTGAGCATTAAATGTAGAAACCAGAAGCCTCCCAGAAAGCTGGCTGCAATTATCCAGTACCACTTATTAAATTCTTTTGGTGTTCTAACAATTAGAGACTTTTCTTTTTTCAGGATAGAAAAATCTCTAGACGACAGTAATCTTATGGTATGTGGAGATTGCACGAAGGTAAAAGTTTCGTCCCCGCTTAATTCTTGTATGCCTTTTGATGTGCCAAACTGGTAGCCCGGCTGCATGGGCAAAATCTCAAACGCCTTATCGTCTGGCAGTTTCTCAAATGCATAATTTCCCTGTGCGTCAGTTCTGGCGTAGG
>JAYVNR010000222.1:0-3723 GCA_043758305.1 Pedobacter sp.
TATTGAGCAGATACATAGCGCATTAGTTCTAGGCATACGTGATTATTTTGAAAAGTCGGGCTTTAGCAAAGCGGTTTTAGGCCTTTCGGGAGGTATAGATTCTGCTTTGGTTTGTGCGCTTGCATGCGAAGCATTGGGCGCCGAAAATGTAACAGGCGTGTTGATGCCCTCTAAATTTTCAAGCGGGCACTCTATTGATGATGCGCTTAAACTGGTAGAAAATACAGGTTGCAAACATTACATCGTGCCTATAAAACAAGCTGCCGATGCTTTTGATGCTATGATGGAACCAATTTTTAAAGCTATGCCATTCAGCATTGCTGAAGAAAATATACAGGCTAGATGCCGGGCAATAGTGGTAATGGCTATTTCGAACAAGTTTGGCCACATCCTGCTCAATACTTCTAATAAAAGCGAATGTGCAGTAGGCTACGGCACGTTATATGGCGATATGGCTGGTGCAATTGCCGTTTTGGGAGATGTTTATAAAACTCAGGTTTATCAGCTTTGCCAGTTTATAAACAGAAATAGGGAAATAATTCCTGAAAATACCATTAGCAAGGCTCCTTCCGCAGAATTGCGGTCTGATCAGAAAGATTCTGATTCTCTGCCGGATTACGATACATTAGACAAAATACTTTACCAGTATATAGAATTGAGGAAAAGCTCCCGCGATATTATTGCTCAGGGATTTGATGAAGCATTAGTTAGAAAAGTATTAAAAATGGTAAACCTTGCCGAATTTAAGCGTTATCAAACTCCTCCAATCCTTCGTGTTTCTCCCAAAGCATTTGGCATGGGGAGAAGGATGCCAATAGTGGGCAAGTATTTGAGCTGATAGAATTAGATTTTAAGATAGTGACGGTATTATTAATATGAATAAGAAAGAAATTTTAGAAATGCTGCATAAAAAAATGATTGCAGAAATACAGGATTATGCAATTATTCTTATGGATATAGATGGCACTATTTTATCATGGAATATTGGTGCCCAAAAAATCAAGGGCTATAAGCCAGAGGAAATCATTGGCCAAAATTTCAGGGTCTTTTACATGCCTCAAGACCGTCAGGCAAAATTGCCCGAACAATTGATAGACCTCGCCAAAAAAGAAGGTCGGGCAAGCCATATAGGAAGGCGCTTGAGAAAGATGGCACAACTTTCTGGGGCAATATTTTAATAACTGCACTTCACGATGACAATGGAGAAGTAATAGGTTTTACCAAGCTCACCAAAGAGGTAACAGATACTAAACCGTAATCATTTGATGTAAATTTTAAGCAAATCTCACACTAAAACCATATACAAAAAAGCCTTAAGCCCTTGCGGGCTTAAGGCTTACTTAATTAAAAATGATATATTAAATATCTCTGCGTTCTTCCTCTGTAGTAGTATGATCGCCTTCTTTAGCGCTTTTAAATTCCTTAACACCTTTTCCCAGCCCACGCATGAGTTCAGGGATTTTTTTGCCTCCAAATAAAAGTAGCACTACAACTAATATAATGATGATTTCAGGGCCGCCTAACCAGGCTAATAAAATTGAGTTTAGCATTTCTTTGAGTTTTAATTGATCACGATTTTTTTTCGATTACACTTTCAGCACCTTCATGCGGTGTAGCTCCGTGCTGTACTTGTTCTGTTTTTTCAACATGGTTGGCAAGTGCTTCGGTTTCATGCTTGGCAGGATAATCGTAAACATCAAGTGGAGCAGTTTCATGGTAAATCGGATCATAATGATTCTCAACTTCGTTGATTGCCTCATGATTTGCCGATTCGGTTGTTTCGCTGATGCGGGATACTTCAGCATTTTTTGCAGCTTCCATATCAACAGTTAAATCATCATTAACGGCGTTTATATTCCTATGGATCTCAGTTTTAACACTTTCCGAAGCATCCTGAAACTCCCTGATGCCTTTTCCAAGCCCACGAGCCAGTTCCGGTAGTTTTTTGCCGCCAAACAATAGCAGGGCAACAAACATAATCAGCATCATTTCTGGTGTGCCGATATTTAAGAATAATAGGGTAAAATGCATTGTGTTTAATTTAATGTACAAATATAGACAATTAATAAACGGAAAGGTTCTAATTGGCTAGCCAACTCTCCGGGTTGGTTGGTGTGCTAACTTTCCATATTTCTAAATGAACTTGCGTTGTGCCATCTTCAGAGTCTGTTGCTACCGTGCCAATATTTTGCTTGGTGCTAACCTTCTGTCCCGATGATACACTTACGGAACGCAGGTTAGAATAGATGCTAAAATATTCTCCGTGGCGTATTATTACCGTCTGCGAACCATTAATAGCTACAATACGACCAACAGTGCCAGAAAAAATTGCTCTTACGGCCGTGCCTGCAGGTGTTTTTATATCTATTCCGCTGTTATCTACTGTTACGTTCACGCCATATTTATGTGTGCCAAATGTTTCTACAATAGTGCCTGTAGCTACTGGCCAGGGCAATTGGCCCCGGCTGCCTAAAAAATCAGAAGATAATTTGGCAGATTCTGGCGTAGCCGATAATATGCTTGAGCCCTTGCCTGCTGTTTTTGCAACCGGGGCTCTGTTTTCTGCCTTCGCTTTTGCAGCCTCTGCCCTGGCCTCTTCTTCTGCTTTTCTGCGCTCCTCTTCTATTTCACGCCTAACCGCTGCATTTATTGCCCGGCTTAACGATGCAGACTCCTTTTGCTTCTGCGCAAGTTCTTTCTTAAAACTGCGTTCCTGCTTGGCTAAAGTGCTTAACACCTTAGATTGATTGACTTTTTCTTTTCCTAATGTTTGCTTTTCCTTTTGCTGATCCTGCAACAGATTGTTTTTTTCCCGTTTGTTATGATCTAGCTCCTCAATTATCCCTCTTAGCTCATTTTGGGTATCATGGATATATTTTGCCTGCTTTTGCCTGTAATCTCCAAACTGCTGAAGGTATTTTAAGCGCTTATAGCTTTGGTTAAAATCTTTGGAGGCAAAAATAAACATCAATTTGCTGTACTCGCTTTGGTTTCTGAAAGCGAACAGCACCATTCCTGCATACCCTTTTTTTAATTTATCTAATTGCTGTTGCAAAGAATGTACGGTACTGGTATTATCGCTTATCTCATTATCAAGAAGCCTCACTTCAGAGTTGATTGTGCTGATTTTCTTTTCGCGTAAGCGGATTTGGGCATTTAACGCATTTACCTGTTTTAACGACAGGCGTTTGCTGCTTGTGGTATTTTTTAAACTGCTGTTCAGCATTTCAATTTCCCTGGAAAGCGCATCTTTCCTCCGTTTAAGTTCGGCGCTGTTTTGCCCTAAAGCATTATAAGCAATGCTCACAAAAATAAATATGAAGGCAATCCGCAGCAATTTCATAGATCTGGCCTAATTTATAATTTCATATCGTTTTGGAATGCTGAACGGCATTTCTATAGGCTGATTAAAAACAGGTTTGTTGTATTCTAAATCAATTGAAATATTCTTTTCAGAAGTGGTCCGTATTGCTACCGTTTGCGGAAGTTCTTGTCCGCTTTTTAACGAAAACCCGGTATACGCCAGCTTTAATTCCTGTTTGGAATTGCTGTCTGAAAGATGGGATTCTGACACTTTGAACAAAGAGTTTACTATAACATCAAAAATTAGATTATTCACCGTTCCGCTCAAATGAGCTATGCCATTTTGATCTGTGGCTGGCTTGCCACTCAAAAATTCGCTTATGCAATTTCCTGTGAGCATGGCCTGCAACATAGAAAAAT
>JAYVNR010000223.1:0-3720 GCA_043758305.1 Pedobacter sp.
TCCTGCCCGAAATAATAATCGCCATAATCATGGTTGCCCAATGTTGAAAATACGCCTAAAGGAGCTTTAACTTTTGAAAAAATATCCTGGTAATCACGCATTTCATTCGCCAGGCTGTTAACAATATCGCCAGTAAAAAAAATGAAGTCGGGCTTTTCAGCCAATAGCAATTCTACACCTCCCTTTACGCCTTTCGCACTGTAAAAACTGCCAGAATGGATATCAGAAATTTGCCCCATTTTAATTCCTTCAAAAGCCTTGGGGAGATTTGGGAGATATAGTATCTGCCGTTTTATCTGATAATTATACGCACTGGAAATTGTGCCATATACAAGCGAAGCAAAGGGGATTGAAGCTGCCGCAATACCGGTTTTAATTAAAAACTGCGATCTGGAAATTTTATCATCACTGTAAGTGGAAGACGGCTTGCCGGGAGATGAAAATTTTTGATACGCTAAAATAAAAAGCCTCCTTACATCGTCTATAGCAACAAAAGCCAGAAGCAATATTTTAGAAATAACAGCGATAAAAAATGCTACTAATATTACTGCCCTAACTGTTAGCCTCAAATTAAAATAGATGCTTGCGAAAACGCCTGCTATTAACAGAATAGCATGTAACCACCATAAAAAACGGAAGCCTGTTTTGTGTTTAAGCTTAAGCTTTGGAAAAGCAGCAAGCAATGCCTTATATAGGTAGAAATCTATAAGCAGCAGTAATAGGCTGATAAATAAAAGTAGCGGAAGGCGGTTTAACATGTTAAATTTTTGTCACCCTGAGGCTCTCGAAGGGTGGTGGACAAAATAAATATGCTTCGAGGAAACCTCAGGATGAAACATGACAGAATCAAAATCAATACCTCCCCGTGTCATTATCACTGTAGCCATCATCCTCTTCTTCGCCAAACTCAGCGTTGAACAGGCTGTTGAACATATCGGCAAACGCAAAACCTTTATCCAGATATGCTTTGCTTACCTGCGAAAATTCTGCAAGCCCGTGCAACAGAAATTCCATTAAAAGCAAATGCTGGTTTTCGCTTAACCGCGGATGGAATTGTTTGACAATGCTCTTAAGCCCTGGTACAGATTGCAATGTTTTGATATAATCCTGATGAGTCAGATCATCTAAAATACTTATCCCATTCCCGGAGCCAAACCAGGTGATGATCTCTGCATAAGGATTTATGGCCTTCTTGGTTTTTTTCTGCTTTTCCGGATCGGGAAAATACTGTGCCATCAGGGTTTTAATGGCTTTGCCTACCAGGATGTTGGCCACTTTTGCAGGCCCTTCCTGCTCGCCTTCATAAACCAATTCTATTTTTCCGGTTATTGCCGGGATAACGCCCAGAAAATCCGAAATCCTGACAAAAGTGCGTTTTTCACCATTTATCAGCATCCGTCGCTCGGCATTGCTGATTAAATTTTCGTAAGCGGAAATAGTCAACCGGGCAGAAACGCCCGATTTCTTATCTACGTATTCAGAATTTCTAGCTTCAAAAGCAATTTGCTCAACCAGGTCTTTTACCAAGCCATCAGATTCTATAAACTCTTTTTGAAATGGGGTTAAGCGTGCCTCCTGCTGGGTTATTTTCCTTGAAATTTCTACGCTCCGCGGATAATGTGTCAATATCTGGCTCTCGATGCGGTCTTTCAATGGAGTAACAATAGAGCCCCGGTTGGTATAATCTTCGGGATTTGCGGTGAACACGAACTGGATATCAAGCGGCAGCCGCAGCTTAAAGCCACGAATCTGTATATCTTTTTCCTGCAAAATATTGAACAATGCGACCTGTATGCGTGCCTGCAAATCGGGCAGTTCGTTGATCACAAATATGCCACGATGTGCACGTGGTATCAAACCGAAATGTATAACACGCTCGTCAGAATAAGTCAGTTTTAACGTAGCAGCTTTAATAGGGTCAACATCACCAATCAAATCTGCAACTGTTACATCTGGCGTAGCCAGCTTTTCTGTATAACGTTCCGAGCGGGGCAACCATGCAATTGGAGTTTCATCGCCAAGAGTTTCAATCTGGTTGCGTGCAAACCATGAAATGGGCTCCAAAGGATCATCAAATAACTCTGCTCCAGCAATATAAGGAACATATTCATCCAGCAGATTGATCATAAGGCGGGCGATGCGGGTTTTTGCCTGTCCGCGTAGGCCCAAAAGCAAAATATTGTGCTGCGATAAAATAGCCGTTTGCAAGTCGGGCATTACCGTATCTTCATAGCCGATGATCCCTTCAAAACCGGCTTCTTTATTTTTCAATTGTGCAATCAGGTTCTCCCGAAGCTCCTGCTTCACAGTCCGGGATTTATATCCTGACGCCTTTAATTCTGCAAGTGTTTTTATGTTGTTGTTCATGTATTTTATTTGTCTGTAAGACAGTAAAGTCGGAAAGTCCGAGCTTACTCGTGTACTATATTAGTCCGCAAGTCAGGAAAACCTTCCGGTCTTTCTGTCTTCCTGTCTTTCCGACTTTCCAACTTCCGGTCTTTCCAACCTTCCATCTTCCACTCTTTCTCTCATCCCGACTCCCGACTTAAAACTTACGACTTAGAACTTAAACCCTCACCTAACCGTCCTTCTCCTATTCTTAATGTAATCTTCAAAAATGTATTCTCCAAGCCCTTTTAGCGAACTGTAAAATGCTTTCCCGCCGTTCACTTCAGTAAATTGCCTAACAAACTGCTGCAAATATGGGTCTTTAGCAATCATAAAGGTAGTAATGGGTATGCCCAGACGCTTACATTGTGCTGCCATGTTCAGCGTTTTGTTCACCACTTTACGGTCTAGCCCGATGCTGTTCTTATAATATTTAGCTCCTTCTTTCAGGCAGGTTGGCTTGCCGTCGGTAATCATGAAAATCTGTTTATTATGCGTTTTCCGCCTACGCAACAAATCAACCGCTAGCTCAAGCCCGGCGTAGGTATTCGTGTGATACGGCCCAACCTGCAAATAAGCTAATTCCTTTAGGGTAATGGGCCAGGCATCGTTGCCAAAAACTACAATATCAAGCGTGTCTTTTGGGTATTTGGTTTTAATAAGCTCGGCAAGTGCCATAGCAACTTTCTTTGCCGGGGTAATGCGGTCTTCGCCGTACAGGATCATCGAATGCGAAATATCGATCATCAGCACTGTTGAGCTTAGTGTTTTGTAATCTTTCTCTTCAACCTCCAAATCGCGTTCGGTCATACTGAAATCGCCGATACCGTGATTTATCTGGGCATTGTGGATAGAGGCCGTCATATCTATCTGGTCAAGGCTGTCGCCGAACTGATATTCACGCCTGTCGGCATTTTTCTCTTCGCCCAGCCCAGAAATATTGGTATTATGGCTGCCTTTACCGGATTTTTTGAGCTTGCCAAAAATCTCTTCCAATGCCGACTGGCGTATGCCTTGTTCTGTTTTAGGCGTGATCTTTAAGCCGCCCGGGTTTTCATCGTCATTGCTGAGGTAGCCCTTATCTTTTAGGTCCTGGATGAAATCGCCCATCCCGTATTTATCGGTGGTAAGTTTATACTGCTTGTCCAGCTCATTCATCCACGCAAGTGCCTCACCGGCATCGCCGGAAGTATAGTTGAGCAATTCCATGAACAGTTTTAGCAGCTCTTCAAATCCGCCTTTGGGCAACTCGTTTGGAATAAATTTAGAAAAATTATAGCCCCGCATTTGTATTTAAAACGAAAACCCGAAGTTAAAAGTTTGTTGGGATGT
>JAYVNR010000224.1:0-3654 GCA_043758305.1 Pedobacter sp.
TATATTTCTTACAGCAAAAGCAGAAAGGAGCGACCTGCGCAAAGGGATGGAAATGGGGGCAGATGATTATTTAACCAAGCCTTTCACTGATTTGGAGCTTTTAAATGCAATAGAGACGAGAATGCAAAAGAAAGGGCAACAAAATAATATAGACAATTATGGCTCTATAAACAGCCTTATCAACGAAGCACATTCAGCAAAGCTTTTAATAGCCCTTTCCGAAAAGAGCCGTGTCCGCAGCTATAAAAAGAAGCAAAGCGTGTATATGGAGGGCGACCAGCCGTCGAGCGTTTACATGATAAAAACTGGTAGCGTAAGGGCTTTTATGATTTCGCAGGATGGCCGCGAAATAGCTACGGGAATGTATGTGCCGGGAGAGTTTTTTGGTTACAATTCTGTCCTGCTCAATAAGCCCGGCTCAGAAAATGCCGAAACGCTGGAGGCATCAGAATTATACCTGATATCTAAAGACGAATTTAATTCGCTGTTATTTAAAAACTCCGGGATTGCTAAGAAATTCATTCAGCTGCTTTCGGGCAACATTCAGGAAAAGCAGGAACAATTATTAAAACTGGCTTATAACTCCGTTCGCAAACGTGTGGCAGATGCTTTGGCGAGCCTTGCTGAAAAATTTGGCGAAGGTTCTGACAGCTGTGTGATCAGGATATCAAGAGACGACCTTGCTGCAATGGTAGGCACAGCAAATGAAACAGTAAGCCGCACCTTAGCAGATTTTAAGGATGAGCGCCTGATTGAAAAAGATGGGGGATCTATAAAAGTACTATCCATAAAAAAGCTTAAAAGCATTAGGCAATAGTGATAACTATCATTATTTGTGCTGACTTGCCTCATGCCACGCTCGTTTGCCTTAGCTTAAATTTGATGAAAATAATTTTCAGATGAAAGCTGTAGCATATAGTATCAAACCGTATGAAAAAGAACTCCTCATAACGGCCAACAGAAAAAAGCACGACATTACCATTATCTCAAACAGCCTAACGGCCGATACGGTATCTTATGCTGATGGAAAAGATGCCGTTCTTGTTTTTACAAATGATACCCTTTCTGCCGATGTATTACAGCAATTAAAAAAATCAGGCGTTAAATATATTTCGACAAGATCTACAGGAACAGATCATATAGACCTGCCGGAAGCTGAACGGCTTGGCATAAAAGTGGCCAACATCCCTTCTTATTCGCCCGAATCTATTGCAGAACATGCTATGGCCCTTATGCTCGCTTTGAGCAGGAATATTTTGCCGGCACATATGCAAATGATGGAATCTGATTTTAGGCTTGATAATCTTGTTGGCACTACCATCAGGAATAAAACTATTGGGGTGGTTGGTTTTGGGCAAATAGGCCAGGCGCTAGTCCGTATTTTGCAAGGCTTTGGAGCCAATGTATTAGTAAGCGACGTGTGCGATATACAAAGCTCATGCACAGCCCTTGGCGCCAGGCAATGTGAATACGCTGATCTGTTGAGCCAGTGTGATATAATATCTTTTAACGTTCCGCTCACAGAAGAAACCACGCATATGGTAAATTTAGAAACCATTAAGAAAATGAAAGATGGAGTTATGCTTATCAATGTAAGCCGTGGTGCCATATTTAATTCTAAAGATGTATTTACTGCGCTGCAAAGCGGCAAAATTGGCAAAATTGGCATGGATGTATATGAATTTGAACAGGGAGTTTTCTTTTCAGACCATTATAAAAATCCGGTAAATGATCATTTGCTGAAAGCTTTGATACAGAACACACGTGTTTTAATGACGCCACATGAAGGGTTTTTAACTGTAGAAGCCTTGCAGGAAATTGCCGAACAGACTATCGGAAATATGGATTTATGGGATACAGGGAAACGTGTGGGCACTACGCCTTGCACCAAAGTGCTGGATCATAATTGAAAGGGACATAATAAGCTCTACGGCTTGGCATATTAAAGCTAAGCTCTCATAAACTCTTCCTGGTTTATTTATGCTTCGTATTGGATTTATCGAATTTAGCATTTACATTTGATTAGAGTGTATTGCTTAACTAACCAGTCGTTGAACATCGGTGGGCAATTCTCATTTTTCCCGAAACCAATTAAACTAAACATATGAACAAGAAACTGTTAGCAGCAATTTGTATTTGTGGGCTTGCCTCATCTGTATTTGCCCAAACTCCCCAAAGGCCAGCTCCGCTTAAATCTCCGGAAGCAGTTGAAGGTGGCATGGCTTTCAGGCTAAATGCTCCTAATGCCAAAGAAGTAATCCTTGATATTGAAGGAGTATCAAAAGAAACAATGGTAAAAAATGAACAGGGCGTATGGTCATTCACTAAAAAACTGGAGCCCGATGTATATGATTATGCCTTTGTAGTTGACGGGATGCGGATCCCTGACCCAATTAACCCGGTAGAAAAGCCCTGCTATCAGTGCAACGGCCAAAGCCTTGCGCATGTTCCAGGCCCTGCTTCCCTTAGCTGGGAAATTAAGGATGTGCCACGGGGAGTTATTGCACAACATACTTATCGCTCTGCAATAATGGGCGAAGACCGTGGATATTATGTTTATCTGCCACCAAACTATGATGCTAACCGCAAAGTGCCATACCCGGTATTTTTCCTTTTGCATGGAGCAACAGGTACAGCCGAATCATGGAATGTTAATGCTCAGGCAAATATCATAATGGACAATCTTATCGCAGAAGGAAAAGCAAAGCCAATGATAATGGTTACTACGCTTGGCTATGGAGGAAATGACAAGTATGCCGATGAGGTAATTAAAGAAATTATCCCGCAACTTGAAAAAGCATATAAAGTATCAAAAGATCGCAATCAAAGAGCTATTGCAGGGTTATCAATGGGCGGTGGCACCTCGTTTTATACCGGTTTGAACAATCTTGATTATTTTGCTTATATAGGCGGTTTTAGCAGTGCAGTTGGCACAGGAGCACCTCGCCCCGCAGTTACCGCAAGCACTGCCCCGGGAGCAGCACCTGCGGTTGCACCTGCACCAGCTCCCGCCCCGGCATCGGCTAGCACTCCCTTCACAGCCGAACAAACTGTTGCCATGATGGAAGTATTTGCCAAAACGTATCCAAAGATTGATGAAACAGCTAATGCAAAATTAAAACTGCTTTATATTGCCTGCGGTGTAGATGATCCTTTATCCAGGAACAATAATAATTTCAAGCAATATCTGACCTCAAAAAATGTAAAGTTTAAAGGAGTAGATACCCCCGGCGCACATACGTTTATGGTATGGCGAAGGAACCTTACTGACTTTGTCCCGCTTCTGTTCAAATAAGATCAAGCCAGGCTTTTAAATAACCGGGAAACAATCTTCCCAAAGCCTTGTTTTGCAGGGCTTTTTAGGTTAACTTTGTGGCAATTAGCATTATATTTAGCCTATTAAAGAAACACCAATCATTAACATGAAAAAAAGTATCCCTTACCTCTCTTTAGTTTTGCTAAGCTTATTTTTTAGCGTAAAAATTGCTGCACAAACTGTTCCGCAACCAGCTACTGCTGCACCAGCTACTCGTGCGCCCCAGGCTAAACTCGCCATAGAGAAGCCCAATTATGTTTCAATCCCAATGGAAATAGAAGTTAACCGCCCGGCTGCAGAAGTGTGGAAACGGGTTGGCAAATATTGCGATATTGGCG
>JAYVNR010000225.1:0-11247 GCA_043758305.1 Pedobacter sp.
TATATACTAAACTATGCTTTAAATCTTTTACGGTATAAAAATCATGACGATGCCTACAGGAATATTTTATTTGAAAGAGAAGCCTACGCTAATGATGCAGATTTGGATTATTTAAAAAATCGTAAAATATTTAGCTGGCTGCGCTTTCTATGATTAATGCACTTTGACAGGCTGCTTCTTTTTCAGCTGTAAATAATCTAGGTAGTAAAGCAATTTGAACGAAAGGGTATTGCTTTGGGGCGAGTTTAAAATTAGATCAAGATTCTTTGTGTAGCCAGAGTTTACCTGATTTGAACTTATAAATGATGCATCTTTATATGCAACACTAAACTCGCTGCCCGGAGAAAATTGCCATCTATACACCATATCTACATTAAAAGTGTTCAAATTTCGATCTGTATTTGTTAGAGATGTTAAAGATGGTGTTAGATAACCATCTGAACCTAAATTATAAAAATCCTTATTTTTTCTGCTCGACCAATAGTGCCTTGCTCCAAGGGTGATGCCCATATTTGTATTAAAAGTGTACTGGGCATCTATTGAGTTTTCTATAGTTTGCCTGTCATAACGTGAAAATATGGTTTTGCCACCTGATACACCAGCAAAGGCTGAGGCATTATAACTCGGGTGAAAGCCCATGTTGCTGCCTATTTTCAATTTATTGGAAATGCGCAAATTTTGATTAAAGCCTATATCATAAGCTTTTGAATTGAAACGTTTGGATGCACGTTGAAATGCATATATCCCTGCGCTATACCTTTTAACCCGGCTGGAATTAATATTCCCGCCAACGTTATAAGAGGAAAGTGCTTTATAAACAGATCCATTTCTCGATTCATAAAAATCATTGGCCTCCGGCTCCCATCCGGTATTTAAATTAAAGCTCCAGAGGTTTTTAAACTGGATATACATCCCATTATCAACACTAAAACTCTGATAAGTATTTGGCTTTAAACGTTGAGAATAGCGCAGCTGCATATAGGCATTAAGCTGGTTATAAACCTTTTTGCCTTTAAACAGGTTCATTTCGCCAAAAACCGAATTATCAAAATAGTTTCGGGTATTAAGTATGCCTAAATCATTGTTATTATAAGCTGCATCAGCTAAGTTCTGTTGAAAGCTATACTTGAATTTCCCGCTTTGCTTGCCAAAACTAAGATCATAGCTATGGCCGGTAGAGCCATTAGTATATAAATTGCCATTAAGGTAACTCATTCGCCCAGTGCCGCTAACATTCCAAATATTCTTTTTATCATTAAGATTAAACTGTACCGCCGATACGTTTGCATCATAAGCTGTGCCCTGCCTTAATACATTGGTATTTATAACGCTTACTGATGAATTGTTTTTTAGTGATTGATCAAATACCAAAATGTTGTAATTAGTCAATGGTTGATTTTCAACCAACCATTCCGTCCCTTCTGTAAAAAAAGAACGATTCTCATCATATCTCACTTCAAAAGGCGACAGGTTTAGCACTTGGCGATCTGATTTTACCTGCCCGAAATCTGGCACCAAAGTCATATCAAGCGTAAAACTCTGATTTATGCCATATTTAATATCCATGCCTCCGTTAAAAGTGCCTGTAGTATTCTTTATTCCCGGCAGGTTATACGGATAATTGTTTACGTAACTAGAAATATAAGGAGAAAAAGACAATCGGATTGGAGAAGTGATGTTCTCAAGCGAATTTAACTCGCCTTCCTGATTTATGTACCCGTTAATGGTGGGATCTAGTGCGTTCCAAAAAAATTGCTGTTGTGTTTTAAACCGTTTCCGGGTAAAATTTATACCCCAGGTTTGAACGTCCTTATTTGAAAACCGCAACGCAGAATATGGGATTTTAATCTCTGTGGACCACCCGTCTTTATTTATTTTAACACTGCTATACCATACAGCATTCCAATTGCCATCTTCGCCACCTGTTTGGGAATATTTGGCATCAAACTGCGATCCTGCGGCAGTTACATAAAAGCCGTTCCCATTAATTTTATCCAAATACGTATCAAAAGCAACACCAAAAAAATCTGCATTGCCTACCCTGTCCCGCTGGGCTATCTCCCTTGCAATGCTATCCGGATTAGTATCATGCATATACGCGGCTATGTAAATAGCAGTGTTATCATATAAAATTCGCACTTCGGTATTTTGCCCAACTGCTTCAGCCCTGCCTGCGTTAGGCCTTAATTCCGTAAAGCCCGTTGCTATATTAGCAGCATTCCAGGCCACATCATCCAGTATGCCATCAATCTTAATAGTATTAGTTGTTCTTACAGCCTGTAAATGTTATGATAATTTCTGGGCATAGCCCGAGACATTGCCTATAATCAGGGATAATAATATCGTGAAAAGCCTCATTAGGTTTTGGTTTAGCTATCAGACGCAGCAAATGCTGATTCGTTGCAGAAACCCACAAATAAAAAAAGCTGCCTTTTTAAGGGCAGCCTTTTAACAATTAATAAAATATGTTCTATTTCTTCTTTAAAGAGAGATAATCAAGGTAATAAAGTATTTTGAACGAAACGTTGTTGTTTTGCGGAGAGCTTAAAATATCGCCAAAATTAGTTGCATAACCAGGTGTAACTTGTGTTGCGCTCAATGTAGAAGCATCTTTCCAGTTGATGCTAAACTCGCTTCCTGGAGAAAACTGCCACCTGTAATTCATATCCACGTTGAAGGTGTTTAAATTCCTGTTTGAATTGTTTATTACTATTGAAGTAGGATTTAGATTACCATCTGTACCCAGGGTATAAAACTGTTTATTATCACGAGTAGAGAAATAATGCCTAACTGTTAAGCGAATGCCCATTTTAGTGTTGAACGAATAATTGGCATTAATTGAGTTATCAACGGTTTGACGCTCAAACCTTGAGAATATAACCTGCCCACTAGAAAATCCAGTCCAACCAGCATAGTCATATTGAGGCTGGTACATTATATTCCCTCCCACAGTTAATTTATTGTTTACACGCAAGTTTTGCATAAACCCTAACTCCAGAGAATTGCCACTAAATTGTTTGAAACTGCGATATCCTGCAGAAAGGCCCCCACTATATCTTTTAGAACGGTTGGAGCCCACCCTAACGTTTATATTGTATTGACCAAGGGTGCGATACTGAGAACTATTTCTTGATTCATTAAAATCATTGCCAGCAGGTTGAAATCCAAGGTTATAATTAAATGTCCAAAGATTTTTAAATTGCATGTTTAAGCCATGATTGATACCGAAGCTTTGATAAGTACTAGGCTTAAAACGTTGAGAATAATTAATGCCCACATTAACCCGCAATGAGTTATAATGCTTGCCCCTAAATAAATCCAGTGAGCCAGAAACTGCATTATCCAGATAATTCCTCCTGTTAAGTATCCCTAAATCATTGTTATTATAATTTGGATCTACCAATGCCTGACGGAAGTTATAAGTATATTTTCCGCTTTGCTTGCCAAACTTAAGGTCATAGCTGTATCCATCCGACCCAGTTGGGTATAAGTTGCCCTTGAGGTAGCTCATACGAGCAGTACCACCTATATTCCAAACATTGGTCTTATCATTTAAATTGAAGTCAATGGCAGATACATTTGCATCGTAAGCCGCAGCTCGCCTAAGTACATTTGTATTTATAAAGCTTACTGATGAATTATTTTTTAATGATTGATCAAAAACCAGGATATTGTAATTTGTCAATGGCTGATTTTCTACCAGCCTTTCATTTCCAGCTGCATCACGAACTGTAGCCTCTAAATGGTTTGTTACTGCATTGAATACTCCTATGCCCAGTCCCGTAGCAGTTCTGCCAGATACTTTTGTTGCATTTAATAATTTCCCTTCTGTTGCAGATTTAACAACTGTTTCGCCTGTAGCTAAAGGTATTTTTTCATAATAACCTGGATTAGAGCCCACACGCCTTGAATAAAACAGATCCCCCTTGCTGAAAAGTTCTGTGCCTTCGGTAAAGAATTGGCGGTTCTCATTAAATTGAACCTCAAAAGGGCTTAAGTTTAATACCGTACGGTCAGATTGTACTTGTCCAAAATCGGGCACGAGGGTCATGTCAAGTGTAAAACTTTGGTTGATGCCGTACTTGATATCCATGCCTCCGTTAAATTTGTTGGTTGTATTTTTAACACCAGCAATATTGTACGGGTAATTATTTATTGTGCTTGACACATACGGTGTAAATGATAAGCGTATAGGAGATTTGATGTTCTGTAGATTGGTGAGAACGCCTTCCTGATTAATAAAACCGTTTACCTTAGCATCCTGAGGATTCCAAAAAAACTGCTGTTGGGTATTAAAACGCTTGCGGGCAAAATTAATGCCCCAATCCTGAACATCCTTTTTAGAAAAACGCAAGGCAGAATAAGGGATTTTCATTTCTACAGTCCATCCTTCTTTTGTAATCTGCACATTGCTGAACCATACGGCATTCCAATTTTCATCTTCGCCCCTTGTACCTGTCCCCATAAATCCACCGCCACCGCCACCGCCACCGCCTCCACCGCCACCACCTTCAGGTGAATATTTCGCATCAAACTGTGACCCTGAAGACGTCACATAAAAACCGTTGCCATTTCTCTTGTCAAGATATGGATCAAATATTACGCCGAAATAATCTGCATTGCCAATACGGTCGCGTTGTGCTACACCTTTTGCAATGCTATCGGCATTGGTTTCGTGCATAAATGCTGAAACATATATTGCCGTATTATCATATAAAACTCTTACTTCTGTGCCTTGACCAGCACTTTCTAATCTTCCCGGACTTGGGCGGAGTTCTGTAAACCCAGATGCAATTTCGGCACTCTTCCAGGCAGCATCATCTAAAATACCATCTATTTTAATATTTTGAGTTGTGCGCACCGCCTTTACTTGTTTAGGCGAGGGTTGTGCGTATACTTGTAAAAAAGTAGCGATCAAGCATAAACCGCATAGTAAAATTTTCTTCATTTAGGCGCAAATATACAACAGGCAACTAATTCTTGCTGTATCTTTTTTGATAGGTTTTGAGGGCTGATGCTATATTTAAAGGGCATTTTTTAGTTAATAATAGTAAATTAGCAGCCTTTAAAACGGCTATTAACATGTTTGAAAATTTACAGGATAAACTCGACCGGGCATTCAAAGTATTAAAAGGTCAGGGAAGCATTACAGAAATAAACGTTGCCGAAACCATGAAGGAAATTAGAAAAGCCCTTCTTGATGCCGACGTAAACTATAAAACTGCCAAAGCTTTTACAGATGATGTTAAGGAGAAAGCGTTAGGCCAAAATGTGCTTACCGCCGTTTCTCCCGGTCAATTGCTCACCAAAATAATGAATGATGAGCTTGCATCTTTAATGGGAGGCTCAGCAACTGAACTTGCTTTAACTGCAAATCCAACAATCATTTTAATTGCAGGGCTTAACGGTGCGGGCAAAACTACCTTTTCGGGCAAGCTTGCCAATTTTATAAAAACACAGAAAGGGCGCAAACCGCTTCTGGTTGCCGGCGACGTATACCGGCCAGCGGCGATAGATCAATTGCAGGTGCTTGGAGGGCAGATAGGAGTACCTGTTTATGCAAACTTAGATTCAAAAGATCCCATCGCTATAGCAATGGAAGGTATTGCGGAGGCAAAAAAGAATGGCAATAATGTAGTAATTATAGACACCGCCGGGCGGCTTGCCATCGATGAGGAGATGATGAATGAGATTGCGGCGGTAAAGCAAAATACCAGCCCGCATGAAATTTTATTTGTAGTTGATGCCATGACCGGGCAGGATGCCGTGAATACAGCCAAAGCATTTAACGATCGGCTGGATTTTACCGGAGTTGTGCTCACCAAACTCGATGGAGACACCCGGGGTGGTGCGGCTCTTTCCATAAAATCTGTCGTTAACAAGCCAATTAAATTTATCGGCACCGGCGAGAAAATGGAAGCCCTGGATGTTTTCTATCCGGACAGGATGGCATCTCGAATTTTGGGCATGGGCGATGTGGTTTCGTTAGTTGAACGTGCCCAGATGCAGTTTGACGAGAAAGAGTCTGCTGAGCTTCAAAAGAAAATCCGCAAAAATAAATTTGACTTTAATGATTTTATAGGGCAGATACAGCAAATTAAAAAGATGGGGAATATGAAAGATCTTATGGGCATGATCCCCGGTGTTGGCAAAGCTATGAAAGATATTGATATTGATGATAATGCATTTACGCCCATTGAAGCAATTATCCGTTCCATGACTCCATATGAACGTGAAAACCCGGATGTGATCAACCAAAGCCGCCGTATGCGCATAGCAAAAGGCGCTGGCTCAAACATCACAGAAGTTAATAAGCTGATCAAACAGTTTGATGATATGCGGAAGGTTATGAAACAATTTTCAAACCCGATGGCGGCAGCTAAAATGATGAAAGGCATGCCCAAAATGCCTTTTGGGAGGTAACCGCTCTCAAAACAAGGAAATTTACTAACTTCCCACTCGTTAAAATTTAGCTTGTAATGCCTGTAAAAACCTTCGCTAGTGCTGTTTATGGAATTGAAGCTATAAGCATCACCATTGAGGTTAACATAAGCAGTGGCACTAAATATTTTATTGTTGGCTTGCCCGACAATGCTGTTAAAGAAAGCATGTTGCGTGTAGAGGCAGCTATCCAGACTTCCGGCTACAGGATGCCGAGGCAGAAGATTGTAGTTAACCTGGCACCTGCCGATATCCGCAAAGAAGGCTCCGCTTATGATCTTGCAATTGCTATAGGCATCCTCGCCGCTTCGGGACAGATTGAAGAAGGCTTGCTTGATAAATATTTGATTTTGGGCGAGCTTTCTCTCGACGGCGGCCTACAGCCAATAAAAGGAGCTTTGCCGATAGCCATTCAGGCTCGGAAAGATGGGTTTACCGGTTTAATATTGCCCAAAGCCAATGCCCGCGAAGCAGCAATTGTAAATGGATTAGCTGTTTATGGGGTTGATGCCCTGAATGAAGTAGTTGAATTTATAAATGGGAAAGCCCAATTAGAACAAACTGTTGTTAATACCCGCGATGAATTTCTTCACAAAATAAATAATTACGAGAACGATTTCTCTGATGTAAAAGGGCAGGAAAATATTAAGCGAGCTTTAGAAATTGCTGCCGCCGGTGGGCATAATGTTATCCTGATTGGCCCACCCGGAGCGGGCAAAACTATGCTGGCTAAGCGTTTGCCTACAATTTTGCCTCCGCTTAATTTGTATGAAGCATTAGATACTACCAAAATACATTCCGTTGCCGGCAAACTATCCGCTTCCGATTCGCTTCTGACGGTTCGCCCATTCCGTTCTCCTCACCATACAATAAGCGATGTGGCTCTTGTAGGAGGAGGTGTTAACCCACAACCAGGAGAAATTTCTTTGGCTCATAACGGCGTTTTATTTTTGGATGAGCTGCCAGAATTTAAACGAACTGTTTTAGAAGTTATGCGGCAGCCTTTAGAAGAGCGTAGAGTCACCATTTCGCGGGCGAGGTTAAGCGTAGATTATCCGGCCAGCTTTATGCTAGTGGCGTCCATGAATCCCTGTCCATGTGGTTTTTACAACCATCCCGAAAAGGAATGTATTTGTGCGCCCGGAGTTGTGCAAAAGTATCTGAGCAAAATATCAGGGCCTTTATTAGATCGCATTGATTTGCACGTAGAAGTTACTCCAGTAAATTTTAACGAGCTCTCTTCCGACAGGTTAGCCGAAAAAAGCGAAGATATTAGAGAAAGGGTTATAAAAGCCCGGGATATTCAAACAGCCCGATTTGAAAACAAACCTGATGTTTTCAGCAATGCGCAAATGAGCCCCAAAACTGTACGAGATATTTGTAAGATTACCGAGGCTGGGAATTTATTGCTGAAAAAAGCGATGGAAAAATTAGGATTATCTGCACGTGCTTACGATAGGATATTAAAAGTTGCCCGCACCATTGCCGACCTTGGCGGAAGCGAAGAAATACAAATTGAGCATTTGGCTGAGGCCATTCATTACAGGAGTTTGGATAGGGAAGGCTGGGCAGGATAACAAATACGTGGTAATTTAATGCTACCTGGCAGATTGCAAATTTTAATTGCATTTTATGAGTGAACAATTGCTGAACAATCAAATGAGCTTAGGCGGAGAAAGCAATACAACTAAAAAGCCGTAAAGATTAATCTTTACGGCTTTTTAGTTAAGTTTTTAGTTAGTTTCCTGGAGGGCGTCCGCCGCCAGGGAAGCCACCACCACCGCCTGGGAAACCGCCTGGAGGGAAATTCCCACGGTCGCCTTCTGGGCGTTGCTGGCCTGGGCCTTGCTGCTGTTGCTGGCTGGCAGGAGTAACACCGCTATATTTCTGTAAGCGCATAGTCATGCTCAACATAAAGTAACGGCCTAAACGGTTGCTACGTGTATCTGTTGTAGTTGTGCCCTGTACGGTACGAGAAACATTTGTATTTTGATTGAACAAATCATAGGCCTGAAGCCTTATTGTGCCGCGTTTATCTTTAAATAGCTGTTTTTCTAAATATGTATTCAAAATCAGCGGGTTTGCAGCAATTGATCCGGTAAATCCGCGGTTATAATTTTTGCTTATATCGCCGCTAAAAACAAATGATTTAAGAAAATTAATCCGGGTTTCTCCACCAAGTGTCCAAGTAGATACTTCGTTGTTGCTATTTTTCAATTGCTCTAACGAATTTGTTGTTTTGTTATATGAGTAGCCGGCAGATGGATTGATTTCTATCCCTGTAACTGGATTGATTTGCAAGCGCACACGCTGAGAAAGAACCATGTTTTTTCCCTGATTTTTCACATAATCTGTAAAAGACAGGTTGTTGGAATAATTAGCAGAACCATTAAAACCAAATACATACTTTTTCTGTGCCAAAGGTATAGAGTAAGAATAGAAACCATTCACAGTATAATAGCCACTTGTGTTAAGATAACGGGTTTCCTGTATCTGAGTCTTTTTCTGTATTAGCCTAACGCTGTTGCTCACAATTTTATCTGTTGTATAAGATGCAGATAGATTGGTGAACAATGACTTTCCGGTTTGAAAATCTGTGCTATTGTACCTAAAGTTTAAACTATGGTTAAACTCGGCATTCAATGTAGGATTTCCAATTATAGGGTTGTTAGGGTTAGTCCTGTCTGTAACTGGCTGTATCTGAGTATAGCTTGGTTCTGTGTTACGGCCAACATAATTGATGTTAAGCTCTTTAGAACGAGAGAATTTGTAAGCATACCGGGCAATTGGAACAAAATTAAATCCTGTACGGCGAGAATTGATGCCTTTGCTAATAGATTCGCCAACCAATAAAGTAGGCTGGGCGCTCAATCCTAAAGAAAGCGTAGTTTTTGCAGCTGTAAGCCGATAAGTTAAGCCTACATTATTTGAGGCAAACGAATAATTATAAATGTTGCTCAATGAATCTACCCGTCCTCCAGATTTTAACATATCGAAGGTTTCACGTGCATTGTCATATTGGGCATGGCTATAATCCCAGTTAAGCTCTAAAGTTGAAATCTTTCCAACTGGTTCAATATACAAGAACCTTGATACAAGGCTTAAGCCTGTATTATCCGTATGGATAGATTGGTTCAATAAAGAATCTTTTACAAAAGACTGTGTATTAAAATCAGTGTATCTACCATTAAAATTTGTTTGCTGATTAGAAACTGTACTGTTTCTGTTAGCGCTTAAATTAAGAGAAACATTGCGCCTGGCTGTAGTAAACCTGTGGTTGAACAATAAGTTAGCTCCAAGATTAGGAACTTTAGAAAGGCCATTGGTCAACGTTTTTTGATTTAGGTTATTGATCAAAGTATTTCCACCCTGCAAAATAGCAGAAGTTCCATTAGAATTAGTTTCGGTGTAAGTAACAGATGGCGAGAACTTCAAATAATTCTGGGCATCCATCTGATATTCCAGGTTCCAGCCCAATCTGTGGTTGCTGCTTATTGTATTTGTATTGTTGGTTTGGTTGCTTACGATATTGCCACTGCTATATAAATTTTCCTGGTAAACATTAGAAAGCACATCATTGTCTCTGCTAAAAAAACTATAATTTCCGTAAGAGGTTAATTTTTTGCCCCATTGGTCGCGATAGTTAAAACCTATAGAACCAACCTTAGTCAATCCATCGCCAAAACCAGCACCACCCGGGCGGCCGCCTCCGCCGCCACCACGCTGGCCACCTCCCTGCTGTCCACCTCCGCCACCTTGTGGGCCTCCGCCTCCTCCACCAATATTAAATAATGAAGCATTGGTATTATTCAAGTTTCCAAGCAATGATATTTGGCGGTTGTTATTAAAATAATTTCCATTTAAAGATCCTTGGTAACGTCCTTCATTTCCAGCTCCTGCTGATGCATTGGCAAATACGCCTTTATTCCTATCCGGGCGTATAGTAATGTTTATAACTTTTTCTGCATCGCCGCTGCGCACCCCTGTAAGGTTTGCCTGATCGCCATAATCATCAATTACTTGTATGCGCTCAATTAAATCTGCAGGCAGGTTTTTAGTGGCAGTCTGTAGGTCTCCTCCAAAATAATCTTTTCCGTTAACCTTAACCCTAGTAACGGCTTTTCCCTGTGCTGTAACATTGCCGTCTTTATCAACTTCAACACCTGGCAATTTTTTGATCAGGTCTTCTGTAACAGCGTTAGCTTGTAATTTATAATCAGAAGCACGATACTCCAAAGTATCCTGTTTAACTACTACAGAACGGGTAGCATTTACTGTAACCGTTGCAAGTTGTTTTGATTCATCTTTCAGCACAATTGGATCAATAACAATTGGAGTAGTGCCTTCATTGTACAGATATCTCCTTGTAAAACCAGCATAACCTATGCTTGAAGCTGTTAATACAAACTGTGATGCTTTTACGTTCCTGAAATTAAATGCGCCTTCTGCATTGGTTGTAGCCTGTACAGTATCTTTTGCAGATACTAATTTTATGGTTGCTCCTATTATGCTCACTCCCGTCGAGTCTTTCAAGGTGCCGCTTACCGTTCTGCCAGTTTGAGCATATAGGCTCGCTGAGAAAAGCAGCGTGGCAAATAACATATATAATTTTTTCATAATTTTTAATATTACTGTTTTGATATTATAATTATTGCAAATATAGTCTCTTAATGAGGCCTTCTTTTGGCGTTATCAAGTTTGTTACTTTTAACGAATCCGTTACAACTTGCTTAAAAAAGCATTAGTTGTTAATAAAACTGCCGTCACCCCTCCTCTGCATTGGCAAGCCATTCCGTGTAGGCGTAC
>JAYVNR010000226.1:0-3644 GCA_043758305.1 Pedobacter sp.
CAATGCCATCAACATGATTGATGCCGGTACGCTGGTAAACGCTTATCCCCTGATAAAGGAAAGGGCTTTTGGTCAGAAGATTAGACATGCCGTTTATAGCATTCATTCCGTATAAAGCCGAAGCGGCTCCGGGAGTGATCTCTACGCTTAAAATATCAAGTTCTGTTGGCCCAATGGCATTGCCAAGCGGAACGCCAAGGGTTGCAGCCTGCATATCTACTCCATCTACCAATTGCATAAACCGAAAATTGTTAGGGATATTAAAGCCTCTGGTATTGGGCACTTTAAATGTAAGGCTCGAGGTAATCATTTGCACGCCTTTAACATTTTCAAGTGCATCATAAAAAGTAGGTGCTGGCGACTGGCGGATGGCACGGATATCTAATTTTTCTATTGCCACGGGCGATCGGAGGATATTTTCTGCAACCCTTGAAGCCGTAACCACTACTTCGCCGCCTAACTGGGTTTGGGTAACTAGCGAAACATTAAGCCGTGTATCGGGGCCTTTAACTTCAAACGACTGGGTTTCATAGCCTACACTTGATATTGTTAAAGTGAAAGGATATTGTGCTTTTGTTTTCAGGCTGAAACTGCCCTGCTCGTCTGCCGAAATTGCAGTTATTGTATTTTTAACTGTTATTGTTGCTCCCGGCAATGCCTGGCCTGTTGACTGGTCAATTATTTTCCCCGAAACAATTATGAGGTTATTGCCTTGAGACCGGGCCGTTTGGGCAGATATTAAAATGGCAATGATCAGCAGCTTTGGAAGGTTATATAAAATTATTTTCATTTGGATTATTTTAAGATTGAATAATTGAGATTGTGGAATTATCGCTTAAAAGCAAATACAACAGGGAGTGAAAGAAAAGCTGAACATCATATAATATATACTCTATAGAATTAGTAGGCTAAATTAAGCCAAGAAATTGAGTGTGCAAGAAATTTTCTATAAATATTTTTTAGAAAAATAATCCTTAGGCATAAATAGGTTTAACATATTCACTTTCAATTAATTATAGATTTGTGTTTTATTTTCATGTTATGTACCTTTAGAAGGATGTTGATTCCCGATTAATCAATAAGCCCCTTTAGGCTACTCACCTAAATAAAATAAAATGAAAAAAAGCACATTATGCCTCCTGTTTTTGGTTATATCAACAGTATGTTTTAGTCAGCAAACCCCATCCTTAACTAAACAACAATATCTTCTCAAAAGCAAAAACCAGAAAATAGCCGGGTTTATACTTCTTGGGGCCGGCGTTACAACTCTTGCTATCATAAGCAATGGCAGAACATCTTTTGATATACTGCCCATGCTTGCAATTGGCGGAACCGTTTCTACTTTGGCGAGCATACCATTGCTTATTGCATCGAGCCGCAATAAAAGAAAAGCTATTAATGCTGCTGCATTTTTTGATATACAAAAAACTGAGAGCAGCTGGTATGCGGGGAATGGTTTTAATGCTTATCCGGCATTAAACTTCAAAATTAGCCTTGGCAATTAAGTCGCTTAACTGGCGGGATTTCCGTTAATTGTATAAATTCCCGCCCGTTTTTCAACCGTATTCTTTTTCTCTTTATTGAAAAAATAATCAATTCGGCCCAGGTTTATACCTGCAAACCCAACCTGGTTAATAGTAGAAATGGCACCTCCCATATTTTTTATATCTTCTGGTTTAGGCATGAAGGTATGGGTATGGCCTCCTATTATTAAATCAATGTTTTTTGTGCTTTGGGCGAGTACCATATCTGAAACAGTCTTATCGCGATAGCTGTAGCCTAAATGTGAGAGGCAAATCACCATGGTGCAATTTTTCTCGTTCTTTAAGAAACCTGCAATCTCATTTGCTTTTTGTATTGGATCAAGATATTGGGCATTGCCATAGCTTTTTTTATCTACCAGGCCGGCAAGCTCTACGCCCAAGCCAAATATCCCGATTTTCAATCCTGCTTTTTTAAAAACTTTATATGGTATGGTATGGCCAGCCATAATGGTATCAGAGAAATCATAATTGCTGACCAGAAAAGGGAATTTGGCATGCGGAAGCTGCTTGTAAAATCCCTCAAGCCCATTGTCAAAATCATGGTTCCCCATAGTGCCGGCATCATATTCCATTGCAGACATCAATTTCATTTCAAGCTCGCCGCCATATCGGTTAAAATAAGGAGTGCCCTGAAAAATATCGCCAGCATCAAGCAATAATACATTTTCCTGCTCATTGCGTATTTTGCTGATAAGCGCTGCCCGCCTGGCTGTTCCGCCCAAACCCTGGTTCTTAGACCCATCCATCGGAAATGGCTCTATGCGGCTATGCACATCGTTGGTATGCAGGATTGTTACCTGCACAAAATCATCTTTTGCCCATGCCGACAATGGATTGATCCCCATGCCCAGCATAGCTGCTGTTGTTAGCCCGCCTTTTAAAAATTTGCGCCTGTCAATCTGTAATCCGTCCATCTGTTATAGCCTGAAGGGTTTTATGTTCTTTAACATATTGCATTAATGCATCTCTTACTTTAACATTAAGCTTCTTCCGCGAAACCGGGCTCGCCAACCCATCAAATTTATCGCCACCATCTGCAATATAATCACTGGTAATCACTTTGTACGTGCGGTTTATGTCGAATGGCTTATCTGCGATCAAAACATCTGCAGCTTTTTTATCAACAATTTTCATCCGCATCCCTGCTACTGGCTGCCCGCCCGTAGATGCAATGAAATTCAATAGCTTTTGCACATCAGTGCCTTTAAGCTCTAACAGAACGAGCTCATTTTCAAAAGGCATCATCTCAAAAATAGTGCTTACCAGAATATTGCCAGCTGATATGTTATTGCGCAGGCCACCTTTATTTGAAAAAGTAAAATCAATTGATGGGTCAAGCTTACGCGAATAGGAAAGCATAGCATCGGCATATAAGTTGCCGAGCGTAGTTTCGGGGCTGTTTGGCTTGGTAAATGCAGCCGAAGCAATAGCTATAACCTCGTTCATTTCCTTTTCTAAACCAAGCTTGTAAGGCATATACATCCGTATAATTGACGAATCGGGGTTAATACTGTCGGATACCGATCTGGAGTAATTTTTATTTTGGGCAATGCGGTATTTGGGAGAACAGGCAAACCCGGTAAGTATCAATACTGCGGTTATAATTGTTAAATACTTTCCACGCATGTTTATCCGCATAAATCGAACAGTTTGTTAAGTTACAATCCTTTATAGAAGTTTGCCATCAAATTTAAAATATCCGGAATCCGGATACATAAAACCTAAAGGTAAAAATAGGTTTGAAAAAAAACGATGATCATCGCGAATAGTTGGGAGCCTCTTTGGTAATCGTGATATCGTGCGGGTGGCTTTCTCGCATGCCCGCAGCCGTGATGCGCACAAAACGGGCATTCTGCAGTTCTTCTATAGTAGGTGCACCACAATAGCCCATACTTGCCCGCAGGCCACCTATGTATTGGTACATAACCTCTGCCAGGCTTCCTTTAAACGGCACACGACCTACAATGCCTTCGGGGACCAATTTTTTTATATCGTCTTCAACATCCTGAAAATAACGATCTTTTGACCCCGATTCCATTGCTTCAATAGAGCCCATGCCCCGATATGATTTGAACTTGCGCCCTTCATAAATAATAGTTT